>JBIIPF010000117.1:0-5577 GCA_044342755.1 Limnohabitans sp.
TGCCGTCAGTTGAGCAATTCACGCTTCACGCTGATGTGGTGGTGATCTTGTAAGCGATCTTTGTGACGCACCACTTGGCGATCGAGAATGTCGACAAGTTCATCCACAGCGGCATACAAATCTTCGTTGGCACACTCGGCAAACAGGTCGTTACCTTTAACGTGGATGTTGCACTCGGCACGTTGGCGGCCTTGTTTTTCTTTTTGCTTTTCAACGGACAACAGAACGCGCACATCAACCACTTGGTCGAAGTGGCGCAGGACGCGGTCTAGTTTGTGGGTGACATAGCCACGCAATGCTGGGGTGACTTCAAGATGGTGACCGCTGATCGTTAAATTCATACGAACCCTCCGCAAAAAGCTCCCGTGCTCTTGACCAGACCACATGCCTGATCAACGACAGGTGAGTTCACTATGCACCCACTTGGGCTAAAAAGCAAACGGTTCACGCAAGGATTTGTCAAGACCGGAAAAAAGCCTAAAGCGCGGTTTGTTCCGCCGTGTGTACTTTCACTTGCTGGGCCAAGTAACAAGCCAATACAGAAGCAACCACACCAACCACTGCGCACAACCAATAGTGGGTCACTTGACCCTGGGCATCCCGTTGGATCAGCAGGCCGCCAACCCAGGAGGCCAAACCAATGGAAACCGACTGCACCGCACCATTGAGCGACATGAAGGTCCCCCGGTACTGCGGCACGGCAGCAGAGGTGAGCAAAGCCATGCCGGGGATCATGCGGCCGTTCATGGCGACAAAGAAACTGGTGGTGACCAGCAACACCCACACCAAGGGCATGGGTTGCATCACCGTGGTCAAGGTCATGGGAATGGCCGACAGCAGCACCATGCGCTGAAACATGACCCGCTTGCCAAGCCGATCGGTCCACACACCAATCCAGCGCGAGGTGAACAAGGTGACCGCGCCGCCGCACAGGTAGATATAGGGTATCTCGCTCAGTTGCAGCACATGGTTGGCTTGGTTGTAGATCGTGATGTAGGGAATGATGGTGAAGCCAGCGAACATCATGGTGGCCGACAGCAACAAGGCGCGCCGGTGGTTGACATCTTTCAAGACTGCTTGCAGCGCATGAAACACGTCACGACCCTGGGCGTGGACCAAATGGGCATTCAATCGCGGCAAGCTGAAGGCGGCCAGGCCCCCAACCAGCATGCACATCACCGTCAACGCCACAAACGCACTGTGCCAACCGCCATGGTTGGCCAAAAACAAACCGGCTGGTACACCCGCCACACTGGCCAAAGAAAACGCCGTCATGACAAAGCCCGTGGCTTGTCCTCGGCGGGCAAATGGGATGACGTCGCCAATCACGGTCTGCGTCATGGCCGACAAGATCCCGCCGAACAAACCTGCCGCCACCCGAGCAGCCATCAGCCAGCCGTAGGACGGGGCCAAGGCACAGCCCAAGGTGGTCAGGGCAAACAGCAGGTAAAGCACCATCATCAATTGCTTGCGTTCAAAGCGGTCAACGAAGGCGGTGGCAAGCAAGCCCGACAGGCCCGCTGACAAGGTGTAGGCCGACACCAACAAGCCAAACTGGGCATCGCTGATGGCAAACAAGGCGGTGAGTTGCGGCCCCAGGGGCATCATGATCATGAAGTCCACGATGTGCGTGAACTGGATGCCTGCCAAGGTGATCAGCAGCCAGCGCTCTTGGGCTGGGGGCAAGGTGGTGTGCATGAACGCGCCAATGAAAACAATTGACTCTAACAGTCTTGGTCCTGACTTGTTGCAGTGCCATAATTCGCGCCTGTTCATTTCAGAGCCCACCATGGAAACCTACCCTAGTCGGTAGCTTTCGGTTCACCCAGGCATCCAACCGAGCTGAGTCGAAAGCGAACCTTGCAACCCTTTCTTGTCGACCGCTTCACCTCGCACTGAGATCGCCATGCTCAATATCTTTTCGCTGGCCAATGGCCGCCTGTTTCAAGAAGAAATCTCTTCCCAAGAAGAGCTGTCCCAGTTCCACCCCATTTGGGTCGATTTGGAGTCGCCCACGCCAGAAGAAAAACGCTGGATCAGCCAGCATTTCGGCGTGCAAATTCCCGAAGACGCGATGGACGAGGACATTGAAGAGTCCGCGCGTTTTTACGAAGAAGACAATGGCGAGCTGCACATCCGCTCCGACTTCTTGATCGCCGACATGGATGAACCCCGCGCGGTGCGCGTGGCCTTCATCTTGAACCAACACAACGACGCCCTGAAAAGCCACGGCGTGCTGTTTTCCATCCACGACGAAGACCTGCCGGTGTTTCGCTTGTTGCGCTTGCGGGCCCGCCGTGCACCCGGTTTGATTGAAGACGCCAAAGACGTGTTGCTGGAATTGTTCTCGGTGGACGCCGAGTACTCGGCCGACACGCTCGAGGGCATTTACGATGAGCTGGAAAAAGTCAGCAAGATGGTCTTGTCGGGTGACGTGACCGATGCCTTGGCCGGTGAAGTGCTGGGTGAGATTGCGCGTTTGGAAGACTTGAACGGCCGCATCCGCCGCAACATGATGGACACCCGCCGCGCCTTGAGCTTTGCCATGCGACTGCGTATGCTCAACGCCGAGCAGTTTGACGATGCGCGGCAAATTCTGCGCGACATCGATTCGCTCGACAGCCACACCGCGTTTTTGTTTGACAAGATCAACTTCTTGATGGACGCCACCGTCGGTTTCATCAACATCAACCAAAACAAGATCATCAAAATCTTCTCGGTGGCCAGCGTCGCCTTGCTGCCACCCACCCTGATCGCCAGCGTTTACGGCATGAATTTCCAGTTCATGCCCGAGCTGCAATGGGAGATGGGCTATGGCTATGCCGTGCTGTTGATGGTGGCCAGTGCGGTGGTGCCGATGTGGTATTTCCGCCGCCGTGGTTGGTTGAAGTAAGTGGTCTAGGATGCACTCACCATGATGAGATGCGCAGCTCAACAGCCAGGAATGCACCGATGAAGATTCGCGAACTTGCCACAGGGCTGCTGTTTCCCGAGGGGCCGGTGGCCCTGGACGATGGCTCGGTGTTGTTGGTCGAAATTGCACGCGGCACGCTGAGTCGCGTGACCAGGGACGGGCGGGTGCAGGTGGTGGCCGATCTGGGCGGCGGCCCCAACGGCGCGGCCATCGGAGCGGACGGCGCGGTCTACATTTGCAACAACGGCGGCTTCGAGTGGACACGCGATCCAGGCAATTTCCTGCGGCCCATCGGGCAGGCGCACAACTATTCGGGCGGACGCATTGAACGCGTCAACCTGAACACAGGACGGGCTGAACGTTTGTACGACAACGTAGACGGCATCGGCTTGCGCGGCCCCAACGACCTGGTGTTTGACGCACACGGCGGTTTTTACTTCACCGATTTGGGCAAGGTGCGGGCCCTTGAGATGGACCGCGGCGGTGTGTTCTACGCGCAAGCCGACGGCGCGGCGGTGCATGCCGTGGCGCGGCCAGTCTTGACACCCAATGGCATTGCGCTCTCGCCGGATGGGCAGACCCTTTATTACGCTGAAACCGAAGGGGCGCGTGTCTGGGCGTTTGACGTGACGGCACCGGGTCAGGTGCGCAAAGACCCGTGGCCCTCGCCGCAAGGCGCTCGCATGTTGACAGCTTCACCGAGCCCGCATTGGCAGCGTTTCGATTCAATGGCAGTCGATGCCGAGGGCAATATGTGCGTGGCAACGCTGATGCACGGCGGTATTTCGGTGATCAGCCCCGTGGGTGAGCTGCTGCAACATGTGCCGCTGCCCGACCCATTCACCACCAACATCTGTTTTGGTGGGCCCCATCTGCGCACGGCTTTCATCACACTGTCAGCCACCGGTCGCTTGATTGCCATTGACGATTGGCCCACGCCAGGCTTGCCATTGCACTTCAGGGCCTGATCAGCGCTGTCCCAACCAGGTGCCCAGCAAGGCCAGGCTGTAGCGGCCTGCCACCTCGTGGATGAATTTCGAAAAGTCATGCGTGGCGCTGTCGTCGGCCCGGTCGGAGATGGTGCGCACCGCGCCAAACGGCACGCCGTAGTCAAAGCACACTTGGGCCACGGCCGCGCCTTCCATCTCGACTGCCAAGGCTTTGGGCAAGCGCTGTTGCAAGGCTTTGCTTTCAGGGGACGTCGACACAAAGCGGTCGCCACTGAGTACCAATCCCGCATGCACTTTGGGGGACTGCACGTGCAATTCGTGCAGAACATCCATGTCCAGCCACTGACCCGGGTTTTTCAAAATAGCTTGAGCGGCGGCCTTGAGGCTTTGCGTCAAACGCAGGTCTGTGGGGAAATGGGCGCGGCCATACAAGGGCACTTCCATGGGCGGGAACAAGGGCGAGGCGTCCATGTCGTGTTGCATGAACTCGGTGGCCACCACCATGTCGCCCACTTTCACTTCAGGTGACAAGCCGCCAGCCACGCCCGTGAAGATGATCTCGGTGACGTCAAAGCGTTCGATCAGGGCAGTGGCGGTGGTGGCGGCTGCCACCTTGCCAATGTGCGAGAGCGCCAGCACCACGGGGTGGCCATGCCAAGTGCCTGAGGTGACTTGGCGGGTGCCGAGTTGGATGGTGTGCGCGCCTTGCAGCGCCTGCTTCAAACCTGCCAACTCTTGCTGCATGGCCCCGATGATGGCCACCGGCTTCATGAGCGCACCTCATGCCTCAAAGCGATGTCACTCCACCGCCTTGACCATGTCTTCCACCACTTTTTTGGCGTCGCCAAACACCATCATGGTTTTGTCCATGTAGAACAACTCGTTGTCCAAACCAGCGTAACCAGCTGCCATGGAGCGCTTGTTGACGATGATGGTTTTGGCCTTGTAGGCTTCCAGAATGGGCATGCCGTAGATGGGCGAGCCTTTGATCATGGCCGCCGGGTTGACCACGTCGTTGGCACCCAAGATGATGGCGACATCGGCTTGACCAAACTCGCCATTGATGTCTTCCATCTCGAAGACCTGGTCGTAGGGCACTTCGGCTTCGGCCAGCAACACGTTCATGTGGCCGGGCATGCGACCGGCCACCGGGTGGATGGCGTATTTCACGGTGATGCCTTTGTGGGTCAGCTTTTCCGCCAACTCGTTGACCGCGTGCTGGGCGCGCGCCACCGCCAAGCCGTAGCCGGGCACGATGATGACGGTTTCGGCGTTGGCCAAGATGTAGGCCGCGTCATCGGCGCTGCCGCTCTTCACAGGTCGTTGCTCGGTGCTGCCTGCCGCGGCACTGCTGGCCTCGCCGCCGAAGCCACCCAAGATGACGTTGAAGAAGGAGCGGTTCATGGCCTTGCACATGATGTAACTCAGGATCGCGCCCGACGAGCCCACCAGCGAACCGGCAATGATCAGCATGCTGTTGTTGAGCGAAAAGCCAATGCCCGCGGCTGCCCAGCCGGAGTAGCTGTTGAGCATGGACACCACCACCGGCATGTCTGCCCCGCCAATGGGGATGATGATCAAGACACCGAGCACAAAGGACAGCGCCAGCATGAGGAGGAACGCATCCCAGTTGCCGGTGAACATGAAGTACACACCCAGGCCCAGCGTGACCACACCGATCAGCAGGTTCAGCATGTGCTGACCGGCAAACAC
>JBIIPF010000118.1:0-5562 GCA_044342755.1 Limnohabitans sp.
CCAACATCAACAAGACCACCACATAGGCCGCCACATCCTTGAAACCTTCGGGCAACCAAAAACCAGCCATGGCTTCGACCACGCCAATGATGATGCCGCCCACGATGGCACCAGGCAAGCTGCCAAACCCTCCCACCACGGCAGCTGGGAAGGCTTTCAAGCCAATGAAGCCCATGTTGGCATGCACAAAGGTGATTGGGGCCAACAGCAACCCCGCAATGGCGGCCACCGCTGCAGCCAAGGCCCAGACCATGCTGTTCAAGCGCTTGACTGGGATGCCCATGTAATAAGCGGCGAGTTGGTTTTGCGAGGTGGCTTGCATGGCGATGCCGACACGCGAGTACTTGAACACGACATACAGCACTGCACACAACAAGGCGGTACTGCCGATCACCACCAGCTGCGGCGCACCGATCACCAAACTACCAACACTGAAAGTCAGGTCTTTGTAGGGCACCTCGAAACTGTGGGTTTCGGTTCCGATGTCGGGGATCATGGTGATGCCCCCGCGAAGGACATAGCCAATACCGATGGTCAGCATGACGATGGCAAAAGCAGGCTCGCCCAAGACCGGGTTGATGACCACACGCTCGATCAACCAACCGATGCAGGCCATGACCAACATGGATGCGACCACCGCCAACACAAAGGGCAATTTCAAATAGCTGACAAAAGCCAGGCCGCAAAATGCGCCCAGCATCATCAATTCGCCTTGGGTGAAACTAACGGTTTCGGTGGCCTTGTAAATCAGCACAAAGCCTAAAGCAATCAGGCCGTAAATACAGCCCTGCGCCACACCACTCAAAATCACTTGAAGTTCTTGCATGATGCGGCGAAAGGATTCCTTCGAATATCACATTTATCGAAACTTGAGTTTTCACTTTATCACTGCTTTTCAGTTCAAGGGGAAACCCTAGGAACCCTCATTGAAGGACACGGCCAACTGGCCCAGCACCCCAAAGTCGGCCCGCATCTGATCACCGTTATTGACAGGCACGGGCACCACGCAAGTGCCGGTGATGACCGTATCACCTTGGCGCAAGTGCAGACCATGGTCTAGCAATTCGTTGGCCAACCAAGTGAGGGCCCAACGCGGGTCGCCCAAGACATTGGCCCCCACGCCATCAGCCACCCATTGGCCCTGCTTGAACACCTGCACCTTGTGTGTGTCCAAGGCCAGTTCCCGCCAAGATGCTGTCACCGCTGGGCCAATGACCACATGACCGGCGCAAGCAAAATCGGCGATCAAGGAAGCTTCACCCACATGCTCAAACGCGGTGTAGCGCGAATCGGGAATTTCAATGGCCAAGTGCAGAGCTTCCACCGCGTCCATCACGTCGGCGGTGGACAAGGGTGTTGCGTCGTTGCGCAACACATCGCGCTTCATGCGAAATGCAAACTCGGCTTCCATCACGCGCATCAGATTGCCTTGCAAGCTCACTTGTGCGTCAGGCAATAAACGTCGAGTGCTCAGCAAGCGGCCTGCGAGAGGGCCACTGACACCAATGTGTTTTTGGCCCGCTTGGCTGGTGGCTGCAATCTTCCAGCCGTATGTGCTGTCTTGGGTGGCCTCAAACAAAGCTTGTTGCACGCTGTAGCCATCGGCACGGTTTTGCGGCCGGTGGCTAGCGTCCAAACTGGAAAGGGCTTGGGTGTGTATCCAAGCGGGCAAAAGTTGCTTGGCGGCGGATTGAATCAAGGTCTGGTTCATGGCTTGGCAGAGATGGATGGGGGAGCCTGATGCGCTTGCGCGGCAAACCGCTGTGCTGAAACAATTATGACTAAACTTGGTTCATCACATTGAACCCGACCATCATGAGCAAACCCAATTTCAAAGCGTGGCGCATCCAAGCTGGGGCCAAGTTGTCGTTAGAGGACATGGACACGGAGCCCGCGTCTTCTTATCTGGACGAGGTCGATATCAACCCCTTGTTTGCGAAATTGAGCAAGCTCCAATCCACACTTTATGCAGCCAAGACCAAGGGCTTTTTGCTGGTGTTACAAGGCATGGACACGGCTGGCAAAGATGGTGCCATTCGCCGTGTGTTCTCGCATGTCAGCCCCCTGGGCGTGCATGCCTATGCTTTCAGTGCGCCAACCGACGAAGAAAAACGGCACGATTTCCTTTGGCGCATCCACAGCAAAGTGCCTGGCCGTGGTGACATGGTCATCTTCAACCGCAGCCATTACGAGGATGTGTTGGTCACCCGCGTGATGAAATGGATTGACGAAGACACGGTGCAACGCCGCTATGACAACATCAAACACTTTGAGTCCTTGTTGGTTGCTGAAGGCATCACCGTGCTCAAGTGCTATTTGCACATCTCGAAAAAAGAACAAAAGAAGCGCTTGCAAGCGCGCATCGACGACCCAGACAAAAACTGGAAGCTGCAAGCCTCCGACTTTGAAGACCGCAAACTCTGGCCATCCTTCATGAAGGCTTACGAAGACGCCTTGTCAGCCACCAGCACTGCACAAGCCCCTTGGTATGTGGTGCCTGCAGACAACAAACGCTACCGTGATTATTTTTTGGCCGAGTTGTTGGTGCACACGCTTGAAAAAATGGACTTGCACTTGCCTCAGTCGAGTTTCAACCTGTCGCAAGCCAAGCTGGACTGAGCTAGTTGGCTCGGGCCACCCAGACGGTGGCCCCTTCTGGCCCATAGTGTTCGGCGTGGGGAATATTGCGGGCCAAGGAAAAAGCTTGTCCGGCTTTGTAAGTGGTTTGAACCTCGCCAACGGTGAGGGTGAATTCACCACGCACCATGAAGGCGGTCACGTCAAAAGGATGGGTGTGGGTGTCGATCACCAAGGATGGGGCCCATTCGCGCACCAAGCATTCGTGGTAGCCAATGGTTTTGGCGGCGGCGCTGAAATTTTCAAAATTATCTGTGGTCATACGGGTTGCTTTAAAAAATTCAGTGTTATTTGGTTGAAGCGATCTGCGATTTCAGTCATGGGCACATGGCCGCATTGGTCGATCAATTCATACTGGGCATGGGGCAACAAGGGTTTCAATACTTGAACGTGTGAAACAGGTAAAAACTGGTCTTGCTGACCCCAGATGACCAAGCTGGGGCAGCGAATCTTGGCGATGCGGGCCAGAAAAGCTTGGCGGGGTGCTTCATGAAAACCACCAAAGCCCAGCAAGCTGCGCAGGGTCCGCAAAAAAACAGTTTGCGCATGGGGTTGCTGCGCCAAAGTCACTTTTTCGGCCACCATGTCACGGGTGACAAAAGACTTGTCGTGGAAGGCTAATTTCCAAATCATGCCCAAGCCAAACATGCTGGGCTTGGTGAGGAGTTCACCCAAGACAGGAATGCTGGCCAAACGGAAATTGAACAAGGTGGTCACGCCCACGCCGGCCGGAGCAGACAAGGCGATGGCATGGATGCGCTGAGGATGCATGGCCGCGCATTCCATGGCGATGCGCCCGCCCATGGAATTGCCCACCAAATTCACAGATGACAAGCCCATGGCATCCATGAAGTCAAACACAAAGCGGGCTTGGGATGCCATGTCGTAAGCCGCATCCAGGGGTTTGTCACTCAAACCACAACCCAGCAAATCGAGGGCGATGACTTGATGTTGCGTGGCGAGTGCCGCGATGTTGTGCTCCCACTCCAGCACCGAGCAACTGATGCCATGCAGCAGCAAGACGGTGGAACCGCTGTCCCCTTGTTGCCAGTAGCGAATGCGGTGGCCTTGAACTTGAATGAAGTAGTCTTGTGGTCTGCGAGTCATCTAAGGAGCCTAACTCAACTGTGCTATGCATGTTGGTAGAGAAAACCATACACATCAGTCGATACTTTCTGCTTCATTCAAGCAGACTTTGTGTCCTGAGAATAAAAAATAGAGCACGACATGGAATGGCAAGGATCGTTGACGGGATGGCTGAGCGCCCTGGGGTCGGGCGTGGTGTTGCTTGGGTGTCCAGTGGCACCAAATACGCCATGCTGGTGGGCGCTGGCTTGTTGGCCATGGTGTTGATATGCGGCATCGCCATGGGATTGATCATCAACTTTTAGCGCGCAACGCGCCGATCAACAGCAGCCATCCAGCCACGAAGGCCAAGCCGCCATAAGGCGTGAAGGCTCTGAACATGTCAACGCCCGCCAAGTGAATCAGTTCAATGTTGACACTGAACATCAACAAGCCCAGCAAAAACATCAAGCCCGACCCCATGTGCAGTGGGTGCGAACGTGGTCCCATGCCCATCCAAGCCACCAGCAACAGGGCCAAGCTGTGGAACTGCTGCAATTGCAGTGCTGACTGCACCGAGCGCAAAGCAGGGGCTGGCAAGTCCGCTCCCAGGTGCGCCACATAAGCGGCCAACAACACGCTGGCTGCAGCCATCACACAGGCGACAGCAAACAGGACTTGGTTAGCGATTTTCATGAGGTGTACACCTTGGCATCTGGTTATGATTTTTGCTATGAAGAAAGACCGATTCAATTTATGCATTGTTTCATGGTGTCTGATGTTCATGCTGGGCGCAACCCACGCTGCACAAGACAACGACAAGCCATGGACCAACGACCTCTCCCCTTTGCCTGCATCCGCATGGAACGCGGATCGTGCCAAACATTTGCTTGAGCGCGCAGGCTTTGGTGGCACACCCCAAGAGGTGGAACGCTTGGCACGCATGCGCCCTGCACAAGCGGTGAAAAGTTTGGTGCGCTACCAACACACCCCCGACAAATTCTCGCCCTTTCAAGATTCGGGTTCACACGATGCAGGCCTGGAGCCCTTTGCCGTGTCGCGCCCAGCCGCCACCGATTTGGCCAAAGCCACTGGCCAATCTTTGGGTGTGAAAGTCAAGCCCGATGGCAACCGCAAAGCACAACAAGTGGCCGACCGCTACTTGTACTGGTTGCGGGCTTCGCGATTGGAAACCCACCGCTTAGGCTACTGGTGGGCCAACCGCATGTTGACCACGCCGCGTCCCTTTCAAGAAAAGATGACGCTGTTTTGGCACGGCCACTTCGCCACCACCGAAGAAAAAGTGCGCGACTACCGCAAGCTGCAGATTCAAAACGAGTTGCTGCGCCAACATGCCACGGGCAAGTTTCGCGACCTGATGGTGGCGGTAGCCAAAGACCCGGCCATGCTGGCGTTTTTGGATGCGGGCGTGAACCTCAAGGGCGCACCGAATGAAAACTTCGCCCGCGAAATCATGGAGTTGTTCACCATGGGCGTGGGCAACTACAGCGAGCAAGACATCAAGGAAGCAGCGCGCGCTTTCACGGGTTGGAACTACCAAGGCCTGAACTTCGTCATCAACCCCAGCCAACACGACGATGGTTTGAAAACCGTGCTGAACCAAACGGGTCGTTTCAACGGCGAACAAGTGATTGACATTTTGTTGGCGCAACCGGTCACGGCCGAGTACATCGCGGGCAAGCTCTACCGCTACTTCGTGC
Source organism: Limnohabitans sp. (assembly GCA_044342755.1). Classification (GTDB taxonomy): domain Bacteria; phylum Pseudomonadota; class Gammaproteobacteria; order Burkholderiales; family Burkholderiaceae_C; genus Limnohabitans. The sequence goes on from JBIIPF010000118.1 coordinate 5,424, forward strand.
GTGAAGACCTCTCGCCAGCATTGCAACAAACGCTGGGCAAGTTGCTGCGCGACAACCGCTACGACATCGCAGTTTTCATGGAAACCGTGTTGATGTCCAAAGATTTTCACAGCGATGACAGTGTCGCCACGCGCATCAA
>JBIIPF010000119.1:0-5545 GCA_044342755.1 Limnohabitans sp.
CTCGGAATTCGCCTTCCAGTTCTTGGATGATCTTGCCGTTGCCACGCACCGGGCCATCCAAGCGCTGCAAATTGCAATTGATGACAAACACCAGGTTGTCGAGCTTTTCACGCGCGGCCAAACCAATCGCGCCCAAGGATTCCACTTCGTCCATTTCACCGTCACCGCAAAACACCCAGACCTTGCGGTTCTCGGTGTTGGCAATGCCACGCGCATGCAGGTATTTCAAAAAACGCGCTTGGTAAATGGCCATCAAGGGGCCCAGGCCCATGGAGACAGTTGGGAATTGCCAAAACTCGGGCATGAGTTTGGGATGCGGATAGCTGGACAAACCTTTGCCATCCACCTCTTGGCGAAAATTCAGCAACTGCTCTTCAGTCAAGCGGCCTTCCAAATAAGCACGCGCATAAACACCTGGCGACACATGGCCTTGGATGTAGAGCAAGTCGCCGCCGTGGTTTTCGTTTTCGGCGTGCCAAAAATGATTGAAGCCGGCACCAAACATGTGGGCCAGCGACGCGAAGGAGCCAATGTGCCCACCCAAATCGCCGCCATCAGCGGGGTTGTGGCGGTTGGCTTTGACCACCATGGCCATGGCGTTCCAGCGCATGTAGGCGCGCAATCGCTCTTCGATTTCAATATTGCCCGGGCATCTTTCTTCTTGATCGGGTTCGATGGTGTTGACGTAACCCGTGTTGGCCGAGAACGGCATGTCGATGCTGTTTTCGCGGGCGTGTTCTAAAAGTTGTTCCAAGAGAAAGTGGGCACGTTCTGGCCCTTCGGACGCGATGACAGCGGACAAAGCGTCCATCCATTCGCGGGTTTCTTGGCTATCGGAATCGTTGCGGGCAAAGGTTTGTAAATGCTCTGGTGCGACGGACATGCTGGTCTCCTTGTGGAAGCGTTTCATTGTGTTCGATGTTGTGCGTTGATTTTTACATAATTTCAAATGACGCTAGTCAATTTCATAATGCAAAATTTTGTGCCTGGTGGTGATCAAAAAGGCTGCCCTAAACTCGACGCTTATGCAAAACAACTTGCTCATGACCTTGAGCGCCCGATGGCGCAGCTGGTGGAAGCGTTTAAGTCCCAGCCGCCAAGATCGCTTCGCCCTGTTGGCCCCGATTGCAGCGGTTGCCATTTTTTTGATGACGATCATCAGCAGCGTGGGCTATTTGCGCATCGAGGAAATGGAACGTGAACAAGAAAGTGTTCAACGTGATTTGGAGTTCGCCAATCAGAAAATGCGTCTCCATTTGCTGGAACAACAAGAACAAATGTTGCGAATGGCGCGGGACGTAGGCAATGACAAGCTGACAACGATTGACTTTGCCAACACCGCCATGGATTTGGTCAATCAATACCCTGAAGTTGCCAGCATCAGCTGGATTGACAACAACCGGCATGTGCGCTCGAACTACGCTTCGGGGACGGTGGAATTGCTGCCATTCCACCGACAAGGCGCTTGGATTGACCATGCTCAAACTGAAGATACTTTTTTGCTCGCCAAAGAGTTACGCCGATCCATTTATTCCACGCCCATTCTGTTTAAAAAGGGCGATATCGGCAATCAAATTGAAGCGCATCTCCAGTTGCACATACCCATCTTAAGTAACAACGAGTTCAAAGGGGTGGTCATGATCGAATACACCCTCGAGGGCTTGTTGCGCTTTACCGTCCCTGCAGAGGTTGTGGCACGCCATGCTGTTTCATTGGTTGACGCCGACAACAATTTGCTGGCCGGTCAAAGCATCAAGCCGCGCACCGGATTATTTGAGTATTCGCCTTGGGAATCCAAAGCTTATGAATACACCGTGCCCGTTTCAACCGTGGGCAACAGCTTGCAACTGCGCGCACAGGTTTACCGAACCTCACAAGTATTGATTGGCAGTGGCTTGTTTTGGCTGGTCTTGTTGCTCAGTGGCATGACCACTTGGATGCTGATCGGCACCTGGCAACACACGCGGCGGCGCTTACAAGCTCAACAAGCTTTGGTGGCCGAAACCAATTTTCGACGCGCCATGGAAAACTCCATCCTCACTGGCATGCGGGCCATGGACATGAATGGACGCATCACTTATGTGAATGCTGCTTTTTGTCAAATGACAGGCTGGACCGAGAAGGAACTGGTGGGTTTGAGTTCGCCGTTCCCCTACTGGCCCGATGAGGACCGCAATTTGCTCAACACCAAATTGACGGATCAACTCAATGGACGCACCACCATGAGTGGTTTTCAAATTCGGGTCAAGCGCAAAAACGGAACCATGTTTGATGCACGTTTGTATGTCTCCCCGTTGATTGATGCACACGGCGCTCAAACGGGCTGGATGACTTCCATGACAGACATCACCGAGCCCAACCGGATCCGTGAACAACTGTCAGCCTCTTACGAGCGTTTCACGACCGTGCTTGAAGCCTTGGATGCTTCGGTTTCAGTGACGCCTCTTGGGAGTACTGAATTGTTGTTTGCGAACAAGCTCTACCGCCAGTGGTTTGGCAATCAAAGCGATGGTCATCTGGCGTTGGTGACACAAGCTGGCATGTTGAGGACGGATGCGGTTTCTGGTGATGAATCTGTTGACGATATGGTGGGTATGCCCGGTGAAAGCTTGACCCAAGCAGGTTCAGAGAACTCTGAAATCTACCTGCCCGGCTTGAACAAATGGTTAGAAGTCCGCTCGCGCTATTTGAATTGGGTGGATGGACGCTTGGCGCAGATGGTGATTTCCACCGACATCACGGCGCGACGACACGCAGAAGAGCAAGCCGACTTGCAAGCCGAACGAGCGCAGTCCGCCAGCCGCTTGATCACCATGGGTGAAATGGCTTCAAGTGTGGCGCACGAGTTGAACCAACCCTTGACCGCCATTTCCAACTACTGCACCGGCATGGTGTCGCGCATCAAAGGCAAGCAAATCAGTGAAGAAGAGTTGCTCACCGCCCTGGAAAAAACGTCCAGGCAAGCGCAACGTGCGGGCCAAATCATTCAGCGAATTCGCAGTTTTGTGAAACGAAGCGAAACCAACAAGCTCATGTCCCACATCGCACCCATCGTGACCGAGGCGGTGGAATTGGCGGACATCGAATTGCGTCGCCGTCGGGTGCAGTTGAGTTTGTACATGTCCGATCGTCTCTCCAGCATCTTGGTCGATCCCATCTTGATTGAGCAAGTGCTTATCAATTTACTGAAGAATGCCGCAGAAGCCATCGAGCACGCTAACCGACCTTTGGATCAGCGCAAAGTCGAGTTGCAAATCGTGCCCAAAATCATCGAAGCCCAACCGGTGGTGGAGTTTTCTGTCACCGACAGCGGTGTGGGGATGTCGCAAGAAGTGATGTCTCGTGTGTTTGAAGCTTTCTACACCACTAAAAAAGAAGGCATGGGCATTGGCTTGAATCTTTGTCGAACCATCATCGAATCCCACCAGGGACGAATGCAAGCTGAGAACATCTACAATGGAAAAGTGATCATGGGATGTCGGTTTTCATTCTGGCTTCCGGCCTCGCCCGCCCTGGTTTCTGTTTGAATTTGTGCAGATTGCTTGCACGCTGGAGTAAAGATGAGTTTGATCCCGAAAAAAGGCAATGTTTATGTGGTGGATGACGACGAAGCCGTGCGTGATTCTCTGCAATGGTTGCTAGAAGGCAAGGACTACCGAGTACGTTGCTTCGATTCAGCAGAATCATTCCTCAGCCGCTACGATCCCCGCGAGGTGGCTTGCTTGATTGTCGATATTCGAATGCCCGGCGTTACAGGCTTGGAACTCCAAGATCGTTTGCTGGAACGCAAGTCGCCCTTACCCATCGTGTTCATCACGGGTCACGGCGATGTCCCCATGGCCGTCAACACCATGAAAAAAGGCGCCATGGATTTCATCCCCAAGCCCTTCAATGAAGAAGAGCTGCTGAGCGTTGTTGAAAGAATGTTGGATCAAGCCCGTTCAGCTTTTGCGGACTATCAGCATGCGGCCAACCGTGAAGCCTTGATGGGCAAACTCACGGCTAGAGAAGCACAGGTCCTAGAGCGCATCGTGGCAGGCCGCCTGAACAAACAAATTGCCGATGATTTGGGCATCAGCATCAAAACCGTTGAAGCGCACCGCGCCAACATCATGGAAAAACTCAATGCCAACACCGTGGCTGATTTGCTGAAAATCGCCCTTGGACCCACCAATAAATCTTGATCTACCATGACTGCACAACTCATCGATGGAAACGCACTGTCTCAACTGCTTCGGCAACAAGTCAGCGAGCGTGTTGAGCAACTCAAATCTCAAGGACTGACAGCAGGTTTGGCGGTCATTTTGGTCGGAGACAACCAGGCCAGCCAAGTCTATGTTCGAAACAAAGTCAAAGCATGTGAGCAAGCGGGCATCCACTCGGTCTTGGAAAAACACGATGCGGCCATGACTGAAGCAGCCTTGCTCGATCGCGTTGCAGCCCTCAACGCCGACCCCAGCATTCACGGCATTTTGGTGCAACTGCCCTTGCCAGCTCATATTGATGCGCAAAAAGTGATTGAAGCCATTGCCCCCGACAAAGATGTCGACGGTTTCCATGTCGCCAGTGCAGGCGCCCTGATGACTGGTTTACCTGGTTACTGGCCTTGCACACCGCATGGCTGCATGAAGATGTTGGAACACATCGGCTACAACTTGCGCGGCAAGCACGCCGTGGTGATTGGCCGAAGCAATATCGTTGGCAAGCCCATGGCGCTCATGCTGCTTCAACAAAATGCCACTGTGACAATTTGCCACAGTGCCACTACCAACCTCAAGGCCCTTACCTTGCAAGCTGATGTGGTGGTCGCAGCGGTTGGCAAACGCAATGTTTTGACCGCTGACATGGTCAAACCAGGTGCCGTGGTGCTCGATGTGGGCATGAACCGTGATGACCAAGGCAAGCTCTGTGGCGACGTTGATTTCGAAGGTGTGAAGCAAGTCGCCAGCTACATCACGCCCGTACCTGGCGGTGTAGGTCCCATGACCATCACGATGCTGCTGGTCAATACCCTGGCTTCGGCTGAAAAGACCGCCTCTGCTCATTCATGACCCATCCCCTGCTCGACTTCTCTGACCTCCCCCTGTTTGATCAGGTTCAACCCGCCTCAATAGCACCCGCGATTGACAGCCTGCTGGCCCAAGCCGATACGGCATTGACGCAAGTCACCGCACACGGCTTTCCTGCCGATTGGACGGCGATTGCCAAAGTACTTGACACCGCCACCGAGCGACTTGGTCGCGCTTGGAGCATGGTCAGCCATCTGCAATCCGTGATGGACTCGCCTGATTTGCGAACCGCCTACAACGCAGAACTGCCGAGGATCACCGAGTTTTGGACCCGCTTGGGTGCCAACGAAGCCCTGTATGCCAAGTACAAAGCCATTGATACCAGCAGCCTCAACCCGGAGCAAACCCGTGCGCACCGCTTGGCATTGCGCAATTTTGTGCTTTCAGGTGCCGAATTGAAGGGCACAGCCAAGGAACGATTTGCCGCCATTCAAGAACGCCAAGCTGAGATCAGCCAATTGTTCAGCGAACACGTC
>JBIIPF010000120.1:0-5541 GCA_044342755.1 Limnohabitans sp.
TCATGCGTGACTTCAACGCCAAAACAATTGGAATCCGACCCCCATCCATTGAAGCTTGTCGCGAAACAGTCAGACTTCGGTGGCACAATCGCCACACACATCAAGAAGAGAACTTCTTGGTCGCATCCACCAGTCGGTTCAGCCGTGTCGTGGAGGGTTCTTCAACCAAGCTAATGTTTCCTGCAGGGAAACGGAGGTCAGCGCCATGAGCGATTCATCGCAGACGGGTTCGTCCGTCTATCAAGCTTACGCAAGCAACACTTATCTCTTCGGGGGCAACGCTCCTTACGTTGAAGAGATGTACGAAAACTACCTCGCCAACCCCGGCAGCGTGCCCGACAGCTGGCGTCAGTACTTTGATGCGCTTCAGCACGTTCCTGCCGTGGACGGCAGCAACGCCAAAGACGTGCCGCACCTGCCCGTGGTCAACGCTTTTGCCGAACGCGCCAAGCAAGGCGGTACCCGCGTCGTCATGGCCAGCGCCGACGCCGAAATGGGCCGCAAACGCACCGCCGCGCAGCAGCTGATCGCCGCTTACCGCAACGTTGGGCAACGCTGGGCCAACCTGGACCCGCTGCAACGCATCGACCGCCCCAACATCCCCGAGCTCGAGCCCTCCTTCTATGGCTTTGGCGACGCCGACCAAGAAACCGTGTTCGATACCAGCAACACCTTCTTTGGCAAAGACCGCATGAGCCTGCGCGAATTGGTCAATGCTCTGCGCGAAACCTACTGCGGCACCTTGGGCGCCGAATACATGTACACCACCGACATGACGCAAAAGCGGTGGTGGCAACAAAAGCTGGAAAGCATCCGCAGCAAACCCACCTTCAGCGCCGAAAAGAAAAAACACATCCTCGACCGTCTGAGCGCCGCCGAGGGCTTGGAGCGCTATTTGCACACCAAGTACGTGGGCCAAAAGCGCTTCTCCTTGGAGGGCGGTGAAAGCTTTATTGCCGCCATGGACGAATTGATTCAAATGGCAGGTGCCAAGGGCGTGCAAGAAGTGGTCATTGGCATGGCGCACCGTGGTCGCTTGAACGTGTTGGTGAACACCATGGGCAAATTGCCCGCCGATTTATTCGCCGAGTTCGACCACACCGCACCCGAAGAGTTGCCTGCGGGTGATGTGAAATACCACCAAGGCTTCAGCTCGGACGTGTCCACCCCCGGCGGCCCGGTGCACCTGAGCTTGGCGTTCAACCCTTCGCACTTGGAAATCGTCAACCCAGTGGTCGAAGGCTCGGTGCGTTCGCGCATGGACCGCCGTGGCGACCCCAAAGGCAGCCAGGTGCTGCCTGTGTTGGTGCATGGTGACGCCGCTTTTGGCGGCCAAGGTGTCAACCAAGAAACCCTGGCACTGGCCCAAACCCGCGGATATTCCACCGGCGGCACAGTGCACATCATCATCAACAACCAAATCGGTTTCACCACCTCGGACCCGCGCGACATGCGTTCTTCCGTGTTTTGCACCGACATCGTCAAGATGGTCGAAGCGCCGGTCTTGCATGTGAATGGTGACGACCCCGAAGCCGTGGTGTTGGCCACGCAGTTGGCGCTGGAATACCGCATGGAGTTCAGCCAAGACGTGGTGGTCGATATCACTTGTTTCCGCAAATTGGGTCACAACGAGCAAGACACGCCCAGCCTGACCCAGCCCCTGATGTACAAAAAAATCGCGGCCCACCCTGGTACCCGAAAAATGTATGCGGACCGATTGGCCTCCCAAGGCTTGGGCGAGTCTTTGGGCGACGACATGGCCAAGGCTTACCGCGCGGCCTTGGATGCTGGAAAGCACACTTCAGACCCGGTGCTGACCAATTTCAAAACCAAGTTCACCGTCGATTGGTCGCCGTTTTTGGGCAAAAAATGGACCGATGCTGCTGACACGGCCATCCCCATGCCCGAGTGGAAACGCTTGGCCGAACGCATCACCACCTTGCCCTCCAACATCACTGCACACCCACTGGTGAAAAAGGTCTATGACGACCGCGCTGCGATGGGCCGAGGCGACTTGCCTGTGGACTGGGGCATGGGCGAACACATGGCGTTTGCCTCCTTGGTGGCCAGTGGCTTCCCCGTGCGTTTGTCGGGTGAAGACTGCGGACGCGGTACCTTCACCCACCGGCATTCGGTGATTCATGATCAAAACCGTGAGAAATGGGACACCGGCACGTACATTCCCTTGCAAAACGCGGCGGACAACCAATCGCCTTTCACCGTCATTGATTCCATCCTGTCCGAAGAAGCGGTGTTGGCTTTCGAGTACGGCTATGCCTCGAACGACCCCAACACCTTGGTCATTTGGGAAGCGCAGTTTGGCGATTTTGCCAACGGCGCACAGGTGGTGATTGACCAGTTCATTGCCTCAGGCGAAGTGAAATGGGGTCGCGTGAACGGCATCACCTTGATGCTGCCGCACGGCTATGAGGGCCAAGGCCCCGAGCACAGCTCGGCGCGCGTGGAGCGCTTCATGCAGTTGGCGGCCGACACCAACATGCAAATCGTGCAGCCCACAACCGCCAGCCAAATCTTTCACGTGCTGCGTCGCCAAATGGTGCGCAATTTGCGCAAACCCCTGATCATCTTCACGCCCAAATCCTTGTTGCGCCACAAAGACGCCACTTCCACTTTGGCCGAGTTCACCAAGGGCGGTTTCCAGACCATCATCCCCGAGATCAAGGACATCAAGGCGGACAAGGTCAAACGTGTGGTGGTGTGTTCCGGCAAGGTGTATTACGACTTGTCGAAAAAGCGCGAAGAGAACGGTCATGACGACACGGTGCTCTTGCGCTTGGAACAGCTCTACCCCTTTCCACACAAGGTGTTTGCGGCTGAATTGAAAAAATACCCTAATACCACCGAAGTGGTGTGGTGCCAGGATGAGCCCCAAAACCAAGGCGCTTGGTTTTTTGTGCAGCACTACCTGTTTGAAAACATGGCCACGGGCCAAAAGCTGGGCTACAGCGGTCGCGCTGCCTCGGCCTCACCCGCTGTGGGTTATTCGCACTTGCACCAAGACCAGCAAAAAGCGCTGGTCGATGGTGCGTTCGGACGCCTCAAGGGTTTCATATTGACCAAGTAAGCCGCTTGTCGGGCGCGTGTTGCGCCCCAAGCCTGCCCCACTCATTCAGGAAATATTCATCATGGCCATCGTAGAAGTCAAAGTACCGCAACTCTCAGAATCTGTGGCGGAAGCCACCTTGTTGCAATGGAAGAAAAAAGTCGGCGAAGCCGTCGCTGCTGACGAAATCTTGATCGACGTTGAAACCGACAAAGTCGTGCTCGAAGTGCCTGCGCCCTCCGCGGGTGTGTTGGTCGACATCGTGGCACCTGACGGCGCGACCGTGGCGGCCGATCAGCTCATCGCCCGCATTGACACCACGGCCACAGCGTCAGCTGCTGGCCCCATCAGCGCGGCCAAACCTGCTGCCGTCGCTGCTGCGCCTGTGGCTGCAGCCCCTGCTGCTGCCAGCCATGCGGGGGTGGCCATGCCGGCCGCCTCCAAATTGATGGCTGACAACAACTTGGCTTCGGGTTCCGTGCCTGGCACCGGCAAAGACGGCCGCGTCACCAAGGGCGATGTGTTGGCGGCTGTTGCTGGTGGCGTGCAGTCCACCGCCGGGGTGATTCCAACTGGCGTGCCCACCAAAACATTGCCGCAAGTGTCAGCACCATCGGTTGACTTGGGCGAGCGCCCAGAGCAACGCGTTCCCATGACGCGTTTGCGTGCCCGTGTCGCCGAGCGTTTGCTGCAATCGCAATCAACCAACGCCATCCTCACCACCTTCAACGAAATCAACATGGCACCCGTCATGGAGATGAGGAAACGCATGCAAGAGCGTTTCGAAAAAGAACATGGCGTGAAGCTGGGCTTCATGAGTTTCTTCGTCAAAGCCGCTGTGCATGCCTTGAAGAAATTCCCTGTGTTGAACGCATCGGTGGATGGCAATGACATCGTCTACCACGGCTATTTCGATATTGGCATTGCTGTGGGGTCACCACGTGGCTTGGTGGTGCCGATTTTGCGCAATGCCGATCAAATGAGCTTTGCCGACATCGAGAAAAAGATTGCCGAATTCGGTGCGAAAGCGCGTGACGGCAAGCTCGGTTTGGAAGAGATGACCGGTGGCACCTTCTCCATCTCCAACGGCGGCACCTTCGGCTCCATGATGTCCACCCCCATCATCAACCCACCCCAGTCGGCCATTTTGGGCGTTCATGCCACCAAAGACCGCGCCATGGTGGAAAACGGCCAGGTGGTGGTGCGTCCCATGAACTACTTCGCCATGAGCTATGACCACCGCATCATCGACGGCCGCGAAGCCGTGTTGGGCCTGGTGGCCATGAAAGAAGCGCTGGAAGATCCGGCTCGCTTGCTGTTCGACATCTGATTGAAATATTTGCAAGGCTTTCACACCAGGCCTTGCCATTGAAAGAGACATTTCCATGAGTACAACATTTGACGTCGTCGTCATCGGCGCTGGCCCCGGTGGCTACATCGCGGCCATTCGCGCTGCGCAACTGGGCTTCAATGTGGCCTGCATTGACGAATGGCAAAACGCCGCTGGTGGCCCGGCACCCGGCGGCACTTGCACCAACGTGGGTTGCATCCCGTCCAAGGCCTTGCTGCAATCTTCCGAGCACTTTGCCCATGCCAACCACCACTTCGCAGAGCACGGCATCACCGCCACCGGCGTGAAGATGGATGTCGCGCAAATGCTCAAGCGCAAAGACACGGTGGTCAAGCAAAACAACGACGGTATTTTGTTTTTGTTCAAGAAAAACAAGGTCACTTTTTTCCATGGCCGTGGCGCCTTTGCCAGCAAGTTCGACGCTGGCTATGAAGTCAAGGTGAGCGGCAAAATCGAAGCGTCTTTGGTGGCCAAGCACATCATCATCGCCACGGGGTCCAGTGCACGTGCGCTGCCCGGCACACCGTTTGACGAGGTGAATGTGTTGTCGAATGACGGCGCATTGCGCGTGGTTGCTGTGCCCAAAAAGTTAGCCCTCATCGGCTCTGGTGTCATTGGCTTGGAAATGGGGTCGGTCTGGCGTCGTTTAGGCGCTGAAGTCACCATTTTGGAAGGCTTGCCCACCTTCCTGGGCGCGGTGGACGAACAAATTGCCAAGGAAGCCAAAAAAGCGTTTGACAAGCAAGGCTTGAAGATCGAACTCGGCGTGAAAGTCGGCGAGATCGTCAATGGCAAGAAGGGCGTCACCGTCAACTACACCAACGCCAAAGGCGAGGCGGTGAAGTTGGAGGCCGACAAACTCATCGTGTCCATCGGTCGTGTGCCCAACACCACCGGGTTGAACCACGAGTCTGTGGGTTTGCAACTGGATGAGCGCGGTGCCATCGTGGTCGATGCCGACTGTAAAACCAATTTGCCCGGAGTGTGGGCCGTGGGGGACGTGGTGCGTGGCCCCATGCTGGCCCACAAAGCCGAAGAAGAGGGCGTGGCCGTGGCCGAGCGCATCGCAGGCCAACACGGTCATGTCAACTTCAACACCATTCCTTGGGTCATCTACACCAGCCCT
>JBIIPF010000121.1:0-5513 GCA_044342755.1 Limnohabitans sp.
AATGCTCGGCGGCGCGGTACATGAAATCGAAATAGTCGCTGGCTTGGTAGGGCGCATCGTTGCCCGGTTGGCTCCAACTGAATCCCAGCCACTTCACCGCATCGATGATGCTGTTCACATACTCGGCGTCTTCTTTTTCGGGGTTGGTGTCGTCAAAGCGCAGATGGCAGACGCCGCCGTAATCGCGTGCCAAACCAAAGTTGATACAAATGCTTTTGGCGTGGCCCACATGCAAATAGCCATTGGGTTCGGGCGGAAAGCGGGTGCGAATTTTCGCGGGGTCCGGTGCGCCTTTGGCGTGGTGTGCGGCGTCCCCGGGGCTGCCCGCCCAGCGGCGGGTGGCATAGGTGCCTTTGGCGAGATCGCTCTCGATGATTTGGCGCAAAAAGTTGCTGACTTTGTGTTCTTCGGGTGTTGCTGGGGAGACAGGTTTGGTCATCGGATGATTTTAGGGGTCGGCATGGACAAGCAGTGCGTCACTGGGGTGGTGGCTTGAAACCTCGCTTGTTAAACCGTCATTTATAGCTCTTTTATATCGGTATTTATACCTATTAATAACTAAATTAAATAAATTAGCATTCATTTTTTAAAATGTTCTTCATGCTTCAAAAAAAGGAGTCTCAATGCTGCGTCAACTTCAATTTGCAAAGTTCATCATGGCCTGCGTGGTGGTCGCTTCAAGCCTTGGTCTGGGGGTGCCAGCCGCCCATGCCATGGGTTCAGGCGACAAAACCCCACCCGGCTATACCCAAACAAACTACCCGATCATGCTGGCGCATGGCTTGTTTGGATTCAACCAAGCACTCTTCATCGATTACTTTTATGGCGTTAAATCCACCTTGGAAAAAAGTGGCGCCACGGTTTATGCCAGCACCGTCAGTGCGGCCAACAGCAGCGAGTACAGAGGTGAACAACTGTTGGCAGAACTCAGGCGTCTGAGCGCGGCGCATGGTCATAAAAAATTCAATTTGATTGGTCACAGCCACGGGTCGCACAGTGTGCGTTATGTAGCGGCAGTCGCCCCTGATTTGGTGGCTTCTGTCACCGTCATTGGCGGGCCCAACCATGGGGCAGCTGTTGCCGATTGGATTGGCCAGAATTTGAAAGACACACCGCTCTTGCGCATGGTCATTTCAACCATCGTCAATATTGCAGGTGGCGTGGTTTCTTTCACCTCGACGGGTCAAATCTTGTCGCAAGATTCATTGGCGGCATTGAATTCGTTGTCGTCCAAAGGTGCCATGGAATTCAACCGGCGCTTTCCCCAAGGCATGCCCACAACGTGGTGTGGACAGGGCCCCAGTGTTGTCAAAGGTATCCGCTACTACTCTGCCACTGGCGTGCCCAAATCAGGTTGGACGTTAGACCCCAGCGATTTGGCGTTGCTGGGCGTCAAAGCCATTTTTGAACCCGATGGTGATGGTTTGGTGGGACGTTGCTCTGCCCACTGGGGTCAAGTCATTCGCGATGATTTCAACTGGAACCATGCCGATGAAATCAATCAGGTCTTGGGTGTCAAAAGAACCGAAGCAACCGACACACTGGCCTTTTACCGCACGCATGTGAACAGGTTGAAAGAAGCAGGCTTGTGAGATGTTGTTGTCGAGAAGAAATGCATCGATTGGGGCCCTGTTGACATCAGCGTTGTTGTTGACTTGGTGGATGTTTCAATCTGAAACGAGTCTGGTGGAGAGCCCTTTGTTCAACACCAGTCGGGCCTACCTTCAGGGGTCCATCCATTTGCCAGGGGAAACTGCAACATCCGGCAAACCCCTTGGCAAGGTTCCCACAACCGCCCAAGAATGGGACAGTTGGCTGTATCACGAGAGCTCACTTCGGCATGCCACCATGGATGGCGATTGGGGACACAGGGGGCCCAATGGTTGGGTGCCCAGTGTCGGTTTGAGAATGCGTTTTGACCAATTCACCACCCTGCTGGGTGAGCTTGATGCGGCCAACTTGCGTCAAATGGTTCTGAGTTTGGCGCAACGTGAATTGGGCGACGATGCTGCCAGCGTGATGACTTTGTGGGATCAATACACCACGTTGTCGCAACGCCATTTGCAGACCAAACTGGATGGTTTCCAAGCTGATCAATTGATGGCCTTGTTCAAGGAAAGACAAGCTGTTCGACAACAAATATTGGGGGTCGAAACTGCCAAAGTTTTTTTTGCAGAAGAGGATGCGCATTTCATCGCCGCCGTGCAAAGAATTCAGGATAACGGCAAATTGGAGCCGCCTGCGGCTTGGGCAGCCCCTGCAGACCATGTCAATGCAGCAGACCTTCATCAGTTGCGTTCACAAACATACGGTGAAGAAGCGGCCCATCGCTTGGCGTTGCTGGACCAGGAAGAAAAAGAATGGGCTCGCTCTGTTTCCAACGCGCACATTAAACGCAATCAATTGATGGCACAGCCAGAACTTTCTGATCTGCAGCGACAAAGCGCTTTTCAAAACTACATGAACGAACATTTTCAAGTGAAAGATCACATTCGCGTGAAAGCTCTGGTTGGCATGTGAGCCTGGACGCCAAACTGTTGGCTTCCTTGGCCAAACTACCCTTGGGTCAGGTGGCTATTTCAAGCGTGACTTTGGCTGAAATTGAACATGGCATTCAGCGCAGAGGGCCGCCCAAAGCATTGCGAAACGCGCTGACGCAAGTGCTTTTGCACATGGATGTGTGGCCATGGGATGCAGCAGCCGCCCATGCGGTGGCTTTGAAGCTGGAAGTTTGGTAGCCCTTAGTCATTTGCTTGCATCAGAACCACCCCAACCATTCATGCCAAACCAAGTTGCCTAAATAGCGTGAGGGCAGCAAAGTAAAGCCACCCGCAATCAGACAAGCGCTGACATACAGAGATTGCATGGTGATGCGGTGGGTGACGTAGTCTTTTCTGGCGATGGCACGAAAAGCGACCCATAAGCTCACCAATGTCACGGGAATCAGCAAGTGAATCAGGGTGTATCCGTTCCAGTTGGGCAAGTTGAAGTCCAGAATGAAGCACGAACTCACAGCTGCCAACAACATCAAGGTGGCATAGGCATAACCCATGGCGCGATGCAACCAAGGCCGCTGGGTAGACCCCATGCGAGCCCAAAGCGCAAATGGCCCGATCACCACTGCGCCAATGGCAGCGGTCATGTGAACCGCGATGAGAGGGGTGAGTTGCATGTCAAAGTTTCCGTCCTAAGCGTTTTTCGAGTTGTTGCTTTTCCCAATCCGCCCCCAAAGGGCGCAAGCGCTCAAACTCAGGCCGCTGAGGTCTGCCAGTTGTTGTTGTGACCAACCGCGTTGCAGCCTTAATTTTTGAATCAACACGACATCTCCTAGGTTGCCGAAATGCCTAATTTATAACTCTTTTTATTTGTTGAAAACGTCATAAATATGATAAAGAAATTATATCTGGGTGACAGCCATGACTTTACCGATGGACCGAACAACCTTGACAACATCTCATTTGAGATACAAAATTCAGCTCAACAAGCCGGAGTCCCAATGACCGCTCAAACTTCCATGCTCCACATCCGTGTGGACGACGACATCAAAGAACAAGCGACTGTGGCCTTGTCGGCCATGGGGTTGACCATGTCCGACGCCGTACGTTTGTTTTTGCGCCGAGTAGTCATCGACCAAGCTTTTCCCCTGGAGCTCAAAGTGCCCAACTCTGACACATTGGCTGCGATGGAAGAATCCCGCGCCATGATGGCTGAGCGACGTGCCAGATTCAAAACGTCTGATCAATTGTTTGCTGATCTTGAAAAAAACAGCAGCCAGTAAGCGTACCAATTTACCTCGCGCTTGCGACTTCACCAAGATGTTCCTGAGGGACTGGCTGCGCTTGTCGCACTCGGGTCGTTACGACATGGTGCGCCTGAAAGAAGCCATGTTGTTATTGATTGCAAACGCTGCACCGCTGGGGCCAGAATGGCTGGACCATCCCCTGAAGGGCGACTGGTCAGACCACCGTGAATGTCATATTGGCGGTGATTTTTTATTGATCTACCAAGCCGATGATGAAGCGTTCAACTTTGTGCGAGCGGGTACACATTCAGAGTTGTTCAGTAGTTGATCTTCAACGCTCGGTATTTTTGAATCATCCTCGGCGCAAGAAAGAACCTGTATCCACATGGGTTGCTTAGAATAAACCCAAATTAATCAAAAGGATACGCCGTGGATTTCACGTTGTTGCTGAAAGCCGCCGTCATGGGGGTGGTGGAAGGGTTGACCGAGTTCCTGCCCATCTCGTCCACGGGCCACCTGATATTGGCGGGCGCACTGCTGGGCTTTGACGACGAGAAGGCCAAGGTGTTCGACATCGCCATTCAAACCGGCGCCATCTTGGCAGTGGTCATCGTCTATTGGGCAAAAATTTCCAGCACCGTGGTGGCCTTGCCGACGCAGCGTTTGGCGCGACGCTTTGTCTTGAATGTGCTCATCGCTTTTGTGCCAGCCGTGATCTTGGGCTTGCTGTTTGGCAAGGCCATCAAAGCGCATTTGTTCACACCCACTGTGGTGGCGTCCAGCTTCATCATTGGCGGCTTCATCATTTTGTGGGTGGAGGGTTGGGGCCGCAAACCTTTGCACGATGGCCACCCCGATGACCATGCACGCATCGTCAACGTGGAAAGCATGACGCCCTTAGACGCTTTGAAAGTGGGCTTGGTGCAATGCCTGGCCATGATCCCAGGCACCAGCCGAAGTGGGGCCACCATCATTGGCGGCATGCTGATGGGCCTCAGTCGCAAAGCCGCCACCGATTTCTCGTTTTACTTGGCCATCCCCACACTCATCGGTGCGGGTGCCTACAGCCTCTACAAAGAACGTGCCTTGCTGAGCATGGCTGATGTGCCCATGTTTGCCGTGGGCTTGCTGTTTTCATTTTTAAGCGCTTGGTTGTGTGTGCGTTGGTTGCTGCGCTACATCGCCACGCACAACTTTGTGGTGTTCGCCTATTACCGCATTGCCTTTGGCGTGGTGGTGTTGGCCACGGCCTACAGCGGTTTGGTGGTTTGGCAGCCCTAGTTATTTGGCTACCACGGGCCCCAGCATGTTCAACAGGGCAGCTTCCACTGCTGCGGCGGTGGCCACCGGGCTTTCCATCGGGACCAAGTGGGTGCCGTCGATGATGGTGATGCGCCCTTTGGTCACCCGCTTGGTGAACTCACCACCAGCAATGCGCATTTCACGCGAATGCCGCGCCGCCACCAAACTCACTGGGCATTTCAAAGGATGGCGCTTGAGGATGCGCTCTAAGTTGTGTGGCACGCTGTTGTAAATCTGGGTTTCAATGTCGCGCGAGAAGCTTAAAACGCGTTGCACTTGACCGTCCACCACCGCTTCTTCGGTGCCGTATTGGATGTAGTCTTCCAACACTTGCGGGTGCCATCGGGCGAAATGTTTTTTGCTGGCAAAGTGCCCCCGCACCTCGTCCAAGTTGGCCCACACATGGCGGCGTTTTTGGCTGACTGCACCGGGTGAAAATTTATTCGTCAATGACAATTTTTTAGACAGT
>JBIIPF010000122.1:0-5459 GCA_044342755.1 Limnohabitans sp.
CATGGGTTGCAACAAGTTGGCTGCATAAGCCAAGCGTGTTTCGGGATTGAAAGCCATGGGGCTCCATTCCACGCCACCGTTGGCACCCAACATCATCTTGGCGCCTTCTTTGGTGGGCAATGTCCACAGGCCGTCTTGGGGCACCATGGCATCCGAGAAGCGGATCAGGTTGCCGTTGGCACGGTCATGCACATAGACATGGCCGGTTTTGCCAGCGTGGATGGCCACTTTGGTCATCTTGCCGTCTTTGCCTTTGGCTTCTGTCAAGATGACAGGCGACACAGCGTCCAAGTCCCACACGTCATGGGCGATGTACTGGTGGTGCCACTTGTACTTGCCGGTGTTGAGGTCCAAGGAAACGATCGAGTCGGTGTAGAGGTTGTCGCCAGGACGCTCCGTGCCGTAGAGGTCAGGGGAAGGATTGCCCACCACGAAGAAGATGGAATTGGTTTCCAAATCGACAGCAGGTGCCATCCAAACGCCACCACCCAAGGTTTTGTAGAAGTCGCCGCCTTGCTTGGCCAACTGCTCTTTTTCCGCCTTGATGTCACGCAGCATGTTGCGTCCGGTGGAATCGTTCACAGCCCACACACCTTCATGGCCTTTTTCGGGGATGGTGTGGAAGGTCCACTGCAATTTGCCGTCTTTGGCATCGAAGGATTTCACGAAACCGCGGATGCCGTATTCGCCACCGTTGGTGCCGATCAAGATGCGGCCGTTGACAGCCACAGGTGCCATGGTTTCAGAGTAACCCAACTCGGGGTCGGCAATTTGGGTGTCCCACAGCAACTTGCCGGTTTTGGCGTCCAACGCAACGAGCTTGGCATCCAAGGTGCCCATGAACACGCGGTCGCCCATGATGGCCACGCCACGGTTGTTGGGGCCGCAGCAGTAAGTGGTGACCGGGCCCATTTTGTGTTTGTAATGCCAAAACTGTTTGCCCGTGACCGCATCAATGGCGTACACATGGTTGTAAGAAGTGGTGATGTACATGATGCCGTCGACCACAATGGGTGCGGTTTGCATGGACTCGAGCACTTCAGTTTGGAACGTGAAAGCAGGACGCAACTTGCTGACGTTGTCGCCGTTGATTTGCTTGTTCAAGTTGTAGCGGGTTTGTGCGTAGCTTCCATTGGAGTGCAGGTTGTTGTTGACATCTTTGTCAGCCGCAGTCAATTGCGATT
Organism: Limnohabitans sp.; assembly: GCA_044342755.1. Classification (GTDB taxonomy): domain Bacteria; phylum Pseudomonadota; class Gammaproteobacteria; order Burkholderiales; family Burkholderiaceae_C; genus Limnohabitans. Next base: position 1,185 of record JBIIPF010000122.1, read on the forward strand.
GCTGCACCGAGATGCTTTTTCCAACTTGCGCTTGAGCCACACCTCCGACCAAAAATCCCACCGCCAAGCAGGCGATGGTTTTGGACAATGAGATTCCAATCTTGTGCATGTTTGCTCCTTCGGCCTTTCGGCCATTGTTTGAAAAACCAGGTTTGTGCTCGTTTCAATCCTTGTTGCAGCGAGTGACATGGTCGGATTTCTGGGAATTTTTCTTAAGATAACCTTGTGCTATCCCAACACTAAGATTAAATAAAGGAAAATTTCCCATGCATCATCTTAACCACGCGGTTTCGATCTGCACGACAAAGAAACCATGGCCAAGGGAAATCCCTTAAGACTTCCACAGCCTAAGCCTTCAACTTTCGGAGCCCCATCATGATGTTTACCCTGAGTGTTTTCTCTCGACTGCTTACTATTTGTTTCGGTTTTTTCCTGTGCTGGGCATCGGTGGCCACAGCACAAACCGATGCGAATTTGACGGTTCATGCACAGCTGCTGGTGGCGGCTCGCCAAGGCGATGCCGAAGGCGTGAAGAAAAGCCTGGACCGGGGCGCGGCACCCAATTCGCGCAATCGCTTGGGAAAAACCACCCTGTTTTTGGCGATTGAAAAAAACCGCATGGACATCGTGCAAATGATGATCAACGCGGGCGGTGACGTGAACCTGGCGTCTCTTGAGAAAGTCACACCCCTGATTGCCGCGAGCTACGCGGGCAACGCGGACATCGTTCAGTTGTTGATTGACAAAGGGGCCAAGCTTGAAGAGGTGGATCGCTTGCGCAAATCGGCCCTGGTGTATGCCGCTGGCATGGGCCACACCAACGCGGTGCAAAAACTGCTGGACGGTGGTGCCAAAGTGGATGCAGCGTATGTGGACGGCTTGACGCCGCTGATGTGGGCGGCAGGCCAAGGCCACACCGAGGCCGTGAGGCGGCTGCTGGACCAAGGTGCCAACAAATTGTTGAAAGATGACCGCGGTCTCACAGCATGGGACATGGCGCAACAAGGCGACCATGCGGCGGTGATGCAGCTGCTGAAGTAGGCTGATACCCGAGCAAAAAGATGCGATTGCTGCGAAAGCCCAGCAGCACCGGAGCTTTGTGCAGTGCTGAGGACACCCGGGTAGCTTGCATTCAAGAAAATCCACTTCCATACCGATACTCTGGGTATGAAAGCAGAACAATTTATTCAATTTGCCAACGAATTCGCACGGGCCAGCGCGAAAACATCCAACGATGAAATCCACCAAGCCTATGAAGACAACCTGCTTTGCTTGGCGCGACCAGGCGACGAGGTGGTGGTGATTCGCAAACCTTGGCCGGTGGGCCAATGGGGCAAAGTGATTTCATTCACGGAATTCAATCCTTGCTATTTCCGCGTGGAAGTGGCGTTGCAGGGCAAGACGATTCACATGCCCGCGTCTGCTTTGTCACGCTGGGTGGGCGCCCCGGACTGCGAAAAGGCCGAGCTGCAAAACATCTATTTGCTGATGAAGATCAATGGCTTGAAGTTGGCGCATTGATGGGCAGCGCTAAGCCATTGAGTCACATCCAAATAACTCACACAAACCCAAGCCAGCGCCCTTTTCCGCTTGGCCCACGTCAAAGCGGGATTGGGCGTTGGCTTCGCGGCTGACTATGTGGCCGCCACCGAGCCCGAAGTGCAGCTGCTGCTGCCCAAAATGAAACTGCCTGTTTGACCGATTTGGCTCACGGTTCACCGAGAAATCAAGAACAGCGGCCCGATTCGCGCTGTCTATGACTTCTTGGCCAAAGAACCTTGTGGTTTGCTATTGCCTGACGGTGGAAACCTCCTTACAATGAAGTAAGGAATAAGGAGCTGCCCATGTCCACCGCCACCCTCACCTCAAAAGGTCAAATCACCATACCGATTGCTGTGCGAAACGAACTCCAACTTGACACCGGGGACAGGGTGGAGTTTGTTCAAATTGCGCCAGGCAGGTTTGAATTGATAGCCAACACCAGTGACATCACAGCGCTCAAAGGTTTGTTTGGAACTCCGAAAAAAACCATTTCAATTAAAGCCATGAACCAAGCCATCGCCAAACGCGGGGCATCTGCCAAATGAAAGGCTTGGACACCAATGTCTTGGTTCGCTACATCATGCAAGATGACGCCAAGCAAGCCCGCAAAGCCACCAAAATCATCGAATCAATGGATGCCAGCAACCCGGGTTTTGTGTCCAACATCAGCTTGGTTGAGCTGTACTGGGTTCTGACCAGTTGCTATGACCTCAGCAACGCACAAGTCACTCAAGCCATTGAAATCATGATGCGTGCAAAGACCTTTGTGCTTGAACGCCCCGAGCAAATCGCACGTGCCCTGAACTTGTTCAAAGCCGGGAAAGCCGATTTCGCCGATTGTTTGATTCACCGCAGCGCCATTGATGCAGGTTGCACAGAAACCTTGACGTTTGATGTGAGTGCGGCCAAGCATGCTGGCATGACATTGATTCCATAAGCGTCTGCGGGTCCGTATGCATTCCCGGGATGCGCCATCAATCAAGCCAGTTTGCCAGTGTATTTTTCTAACAAGGCCATGGGTTGCTCGCCAAATTTTTTGCGCCACTCTTGATAGAAACCCGCCTTGGCAAGCGCTTCTTTGAAACGCGAGCGGTCAGGAGAATTGAACACCACGCCATGGGCCTGGAGTTGCGCTTGCACGCTGTTGTTCAGCTTGAACATGTCCCCTCTTTGAAGCAAGGCGGCCTGTCTCAGGTGTTTGCTGATCAAGAGCTGCACATCCTCTGGCAAAGACTTCCATCGGCGTTGATTGGCCAGCACCCATTGGCCATCCCACATGTGGGAGGTCATGGAGCAATATTTTTGAACCTCATACAGCTTGGCCATTTCGATGATGGACAAGGGGTTCTCCTGACCCTCCACAATTTTGGTTTGAAGGGCTGAATACACCTCACTGAAATTGATGGATGCTGGGGCAGCTTCAAGTGCCTTGAACATGGATGTCCACAAAGGACTCACCGGGACACGGATCTTCAGTCCCTTGAGGTCTTCTGGTTTGAGAATGGGGCGGGTGGAGGTGGTGATATTGCGAAACCCGTTGTCCAAACAGAGTTCGAAGGAATGCAAATTCACTTTTGAAATAGCCTGACGAACATGGGTCCCCAGATCGCCGTCCATGGCAGCCCACACATTGGCGTAATCTTTGAAAACAAAAGCCAAGCCATTGATGCCCGCCACAGGCACCAAGGAGGTCAAAATAATCCCGGACAAGGGGAAAAAATCAATGGCCCCCGAGCGAACTTGCGACAACATGTCGGTGTCACCGCCCAACTGATTGTTGGGGAACACTTGAATATCGACACGTCCTTGGCTCTCGGTTTTGATGGCTTGCACCGCCTCTGCAATGCGAACCGTTGAAGGATGTGTCACTGGGACGTTGTTGGCCCATTTCATTTTGATGGGCGCGTTTTGCGCTCGGGCCGAAGTGATGACAAACGGCGCCATAGACGCACCAAGTGCATTTTTCAGAACATAGCGCCTGGATGATTGGTGAGTTTGTTTCATGGGTCAATACATCATGATGCCGCCATCGCTGACCAAGGTGGAGCCAGAGATATTGGAGGCTTGGGAGGAAAGTAGAAAAGCCACGCTACAGGCCAATTCATCGGGCGAAGCAGCGCGTTTTTGCAACGAGGCATTCTCGACAATGGCACGCTTGTTTTCATCAAGCCACATGGCCTCGATCATGGGTGTATGTGTTGGCCCGGGCACCACGCAATTGACGCTGATGCCTTTGTTCGCCAAGGCCCGGGCAGCGCTTTTCGTCAAGGCCAGTACCGCACCCTTGCTGGCCGCATAAGCCGCCGTGCCAAAAAGCTCGCCGCCTCGCATACCGGCCACACTGCCGATGGTGCAAATGCGCGAACCTTGGGTCATGTATTTGGCCGCTTCGCGGATGCACAAAAATGTGCCCACCACATTGGTGTTGTAGGTCTGCTGGAAATCTTTCACTGACAACTCGCCAAAGGGGGTGGCGTTGACCACGCCGGCACAGGTGGCCAGCGCATCCAGCGGACCCAATTGCTCAAAGGCCAGCGCCATGGACTGCACCACCTGAGCCTCGTCCGCCACATCCAACACCATGCACGTGATGGACAGCGACAACGGCTTTGCTGCTTGGGTGATGGCTTGCAAACCCTCGGCGTCTTTGTCCATGCCGATGACGGCATACCCATCCTGGGCCAATCGCCACAAGGTGGCCCGGCCAATGCCACTGGCAGCACCCGTGACAAC
>JBIIPF010000123.1:0-5453 GCA_044342755.1 Limnohabitans sp.
GGCTCGAGTGGACGCAAGCGCGACCATGGAGCCGAGGGCGTTGGTCGTTTGTGGCCAAGGGCATGCACCAGGTGGCCTCGCACTGCTGGTTTGAGGACGCCGCACGCCTGACCGAGGTGTTGGTCAAAGCCAAAGCGGTGCATGTGTGGGACCACATGGCTTTGCCCCATTGGCCAGGCGTGAATTGGGTGCGTCACCCCGCACCACGCCTGTGGCCGCGCCAAACCGAGCGCAGCCCCTCGTTTTCCCATTGGTGGACCAAGGTGACGCGCTACAAACAATCCATACCGCAGTTGCTGCGCAACCGATAAATCAAATCACTTGGCACGTCGCACTTTTGCAAGCGGCGATGCGCGAAGCGATCAAGCCGAGCTCAGGCGGCTTTCACTTTCAAACGCCACGCGTGTAGCAAGGGCTCGGTGTAGCCGCTGGGCTGCTCTTTGCCTTTGAACACCAAATCCAGCGCCGCTTGGTAGGCTTTGGAATGTTGGAAATGACCAGCCATCGGTTGGTACAGGCTGTCGCCAGCGTTTTGTTTGTCCACAATGGCGGCCATGCGTTCAAAGGTGGCCCGCACTTGGGTGTCACTCACGACACCATGGTGCAACCAATTGGCAATGTGTTGGCTGGAGATGCGCAGCGTGGCGCGGTCTTCCATCAGGCCGACATTGTGGATATCGGGCACCTTCGAGCAGCCCACGCCTTGGTCGACCCAGCGCACCACATAGCCCAGAATGCCTTGCACGTTGTTGTCCAACTCTTGCTGTTTGTCAGCAGCGCTCCAATCGGCTTTGGCCACCACCGGAACCGTGAGCAAGTCTTTTAGCAACTTGGCGTGCTCTTTGTTGGCGTCGATTTTTTCCAACCCTTTTTGCACATCGCTCACCAACACCTGGTGGTAGTGCAGCGCGTGCAAGGTGGCACCGGTGGGGCTGGGCACCCAAGCGGTGTTGGCACCGGCTTTGGGGTGGGCGATTTTTTGTTTCAGCATCTCGGCCATCAGGTCGGGCATGGCCCACATGCCTTTGCCGATTTGCGCTTTGCCGCGCAAACCGCAGGCCAAGCCCACCAAGACATTGTTGCGCTCGTAGGCTTGGATCCAGGCACTGGATTTCATGTCGCCTTTGCGCAGCATCGGGCCAGCCAGCATGCTGCTGTGGATTTCGTCACCCGTGCGGTCCAAGAAACCCGTGTTGATGAAGGCCACACGACTTGAAGCTGCCGCAATGCAGGCTTTCAAATTCACGCTGGTGCGCCGTTCTTCATCCATGATGCCCAGCTTGACTGTGCTGTCAGGCAATCCCAGCACGTGTTCGACGCGGCTGAACAACTCCGAGGCAAAAGTCACTTCAGCGGGCCCGTGCATTTTGGGTTTGACGATGTACACCGAACCCGTGCGCGAGTTGCGAATGTCGTTGGCACCATGGCCTTGCAAGTCATGCAAAGCGATGGCGGTGGTCACCATGGCATCCATGATGCCTTCTGGGATTTCCTGCCATTGTCCATCCGCCGCTTGGTAAAGGATGGCGGGGTTGGTCATCAAGTGGCCCACATTGCGCAAAAACAGCAGTGAGCGGCCATGCAGTCGAATATCAGCGCCTCCATGGGGAGCGCGGTAAATACGATCAGGATTCAAGCCGCGCTTGAAAGTGGTGCCGCCCTTGCTGACATCCTCGGTCAGCGTTCCTTTCAAGATGCCCAACCAGTTGCTGTAGGCCAGCAATTTGTCGTCCGCATCCACTGCGGCCACCGAATCTTCCAGATCAAGGATGGTCGACAAAGCGGCCTCGACCACCAGGTCACAAATATGCGCAGGATCGGCAGCGCCAACGGAATGCTTGGCGTTGATTTGGATGTCCAAGTGCAGGCCGTTGTGGATCAACAAAACCGAAGAGGGATGAGTCGCTTCTCCTTGGTAGCCCACGAGCTGTTTGGGGTTGGCCAAAGGTGTTGTTTGACCGCCCTTGAGGGCAACAACCAAAGCGCCTTTGACAATGCTGTAGCCGGTCGAATCGATGTGCGATCCTTTTTTCAAGGGTACCGTGCGGTCCAACACATAACGCGCGTATTCAATGACTTTGGCACCACGTTTCTCGTTGTAGCCTGGTCCTTTGGCGCAGCCATCGGCTTCTGAAATGACATCGGTGCCGTACAAAGCGTCATACAAAGAGCCCCAACGTGCGTTGGCAGCATTCAAGGCGTAGCGGGCATTCAGGATGGGTACCACCAACTGGGGACCTGCTTGGGTGGCCAGTTCGGCATCCACATGGGTCGTGGTGGCTTTCACCTTGGCAGGCACCGGGACCAGGTAGCCTGTTTTGGTCAAGAAGGCTTGGTAAGCCGCCATGTTGGTGATCGGTCCGGGGTGCGCAAGGTGCCACTGGTCCAGTTCGGTTTGCAAGCGATGGCGCTCGGCCAGCAGCGCATTGTTTTTTGGGGCCAGGTCTTGCACCAATTTGTCAAAGCCTTTCCAAAACGTGACGCTGGACACGCCCGTGCCGGGCAGTACCTGCTGCTCAATGAAGTCGTGAAGGTTTGCGGCGACTTGCAGTTGATGGATGGGGGTGCGAGCTGTCATTCAGGGCTTTCAAAAAATCAGGTCAAAAAGGATACGGGTTATCACCGATAATTTTCCATTTTAAGGAGTCCTGTGATGAAACAATTGAATGCAGTGATCTGCGCCTTGGTCTTGTTGGCTTCAGGAACAGTTTTGGCAGAGTCTGAATTTGCCGTTTACGGAGGCGGTCAGTCATCGCCACACTCGCGAGTCACACCTGCGACAGGCGACTCCTTTTTGGCCACTTGGAAAGGCGAATCAATGTCTTTTCCCATCTACCTCGGTTTGCGCTACACAGAGTGGATGGATGATGAATGGGGATGGGCGGTGAATTACAGCCACACCAAGGCCAAAGCCAATGCAACCACGCTTGCTACCAATGGATACAGTCGTCTTGAATTCACAGATGGTGCCAACCCGGTTACCTTGGTCGCTTTGCGTCGCTTTGCCCCCATGAATGGCGGAATCAAGCCCTATGTTGGTGTGGGCGCTGGTATTTCTGTCCCCCATGTTGAGGTTGAGCGTACAGGTGGCGTCAAAACGTACGAATACCAATACGGCGGCCCCGTTTTAACTGGTTTGGCCGGTTTCAAATACCCGCTCAACGATCGCTGGGACCTGCTCACCGAGTTGCATGTGCATTACATGATGTTGGATGTCAAAGTCGATGGCGGCCGTCTGAAAACCAACTTGGTCACCAATGCCCTGAACCTCGGGGTCAGCTACCGCTTCTGAAAACGCTACATGCAACTTGTTCACCAAGAGATGCAAGCGGCTTTGGCCCTTGCCCTCGACACCCTTTCTCCTGGCAGCGCCAGCAAAGCCCAGTTTGAAACCCCCAAAGTCGCCGCGCACGGCGACTGGGCGGTCACGGCTGCCATGCAATTGGCCAAACCACTGGGGCGCAAGCCTCGCGATCTGGCCCAAGAATTGCAAAACATGTTGCTCGCATCGCCTGCGGGACAACGCTGGTTGGCATCGGTTGACATTGCCGGCCCGGGTTTTTTAAACCTGCGCTTGAAGCCCGAGGCCAAGCAGCAGGTGGTGCGCGAGGTCTTGCAAGCAGCGGATGTTTTTGGGCATCAAACCCCTAACGGGCAACGCTTGCTGGTCGAATTTGTGTCCGCCAACCCCACCGGCCCCTTGCATGTGGGCCATGGCCGACAAGCGGCCTTGGGCGATGCGTTGTGCAATTTGTTTGAAACCCAAGGCTGGTTGGTGCACCGCGAGTTTTATTACAACGATGCTGGGGTGCAAATTCAAACCCTGGCCAACTCCACACAGCTGCGCGCACAAGGCTTCAAACCAGGTGACGCCGAATGGCCCGACAACGCCTACAACGGCGAGTACATCCAAGACATTGCGAACGCGTTTCTCAATAGCCAAACCGTGCAAGCCGATGACCGCTCGTTCACCGCCAATGGGCAAGTGGACGACCTGGCCAGCATCCGCGACTTTGCCGTGGCGTATTTGCGGCACGAGCAAGACCTGGACTTGCAAGCCTTTGCGGTCAAGTTCGATCACTATTACTTGGAATCCAGTCTTTACACCGATGGCCGTGTCGAGCGAGCCGTGGCCTCGTTGCAAGCCTCCGGCCACACTTATGAAAGCGAAGGCGCTTTGTGGTTGCGCTCCACCGACTTTGGCGATGACAAAGACCGGGTGATGCGCAAGTCGGATGGCAGCTACACCTATTTTGTGCCCGATGTGGCCTACCACTTGGCCAAGTGGGAGCGCGGCTTCACCAAGGTCATCAACATCCAGGGCACCGACCACCACGGCACCATCGCCCGGGTGCGGGCCGGTTTGCAAGCCGCTTCTCAACAGCAGGGTTTGAACATTCCCCAGGGCTACCCCGACTATGTACTGCACACCATGGTGCGGGTCATGCGCGGCGGCGAGGAAGTCAAAATTTCCAAACGTGCAGGCAGCTACGTCACCCTGCGCGATTTGATCGAATGGACCAGCAAAGACGCGGTGCGTTTTTTCTTGCTCAGCCGCAAGCCCGACACCGAATACGTGTTCGATGTGGACTTGGCGCTTGCCAAAAACAACGAGAACCCGGTTTTTTATGTGCAGTACGCCCATGCCCGCATTTGCTCTGTGTTGATCGCTTCGCTGGGCGCGCAAAAAAACACGCATTCACCGATGGAGGATTCCACCGATGAAGCCGCTGCTCATGCAAAAGAACACTTGTTTCGCCAAGCCTTGGCTGGACTGACCAATGTCGATCTCTCGGGCTTGAACAGCCCGCAGGCCCAAACACTCATGTTGTTATTGGCACGTTTTCCGCAAATGCTGGCCCAGGCTTGTCAAGATTTGGCAACCCACGATGTGAGTTTTTACCTGCGCGAACTGGCAGCTTGCTACCACAGCTATTACGATGCAGAGCGTATCTTGGTTGAAGATGAAGCCACCCAACGCGCACGGTTGGCTTTGGTGGCCGCCACGGCTCAGGTGTTGAAAAACGGTTTGGCGGTGTTGGGTGTATCCGCACCCCTCAGCATGTGAAGGACAGAAACATGGCAAGCTTTGGCGCTCAGCGCGGCAACACATTCGTCGGCTTCATCCTGGGTTTGATCGTCGGGCTGACCATCGCCTTGGTGGTGGCCATCTACGTCACCAAGGTGCCGATTCCATTTTTGAACAAAGGATTGAGCCGCAACGCCGAGCAAGACGCTGCTGAGGAGAAGAAAAACAAAGACTGGGATCCCAATGCACCCTTGTATGGCAAAACCCCAAGCCCACCCAAGCCCACAGATCCGCCAGCAGCCCAACCTGTCACACCACAACCGCCGGCACCGGCGCCTGCTGCTTCCAGTGACCCCTTGGGCGACTTGGCCAACAGCAAAGCGGGTGCGGTGGAGGAATTTCAATATTTGGTGCAAGTCGGGGC
>JBIIPF010000124.1:0-5452 GCA_044342755.1 Limnohabitans sp.
CCTGGACAATTCCCTGCTCTCCATCGAGGAATCGGTGGCGCAGGTGTTGGCTTGGTGGCAAAGCAAACAGGTGTTGGGCTCCGGCCCCCCCTGACCCGCTCCTGATCATCCCTCTCGCGCTGCTTGGCGCACTGGTGCTCAGGTTGTTTCACCCAACCGCGGTTTTGCCGCAAACCAAGTCGATCAAGTTTTTTCACAGTTGCCACAAAGCAGCTTGCCGCTTGGCCGACGAAATTAGGAAATTGAATGTCTGAATCTTTTGCAGCCCTCTTTGAAGAATCCCTGAAACGCTCCGAAATGCGCACCGGTGAAGTCATCACCGCTGAAGTCATTCGCGTCGAGCACAACCACGTGGTGGTCAACGCAGGGCTGAAATCAGAAGCCTATGTGCCCATTGAAGAATTTAAAAACGACCTGGGCGAACTCGAAGTTCAAGCCGGTGACTTCGTGTCCGTGGCCATCAGCTCGGTCGAAAACGGCTACGGCGACACCATCCTCAGCCGTGACACCGCCAAGCGTTTGGCCTCTTGGATGAGCTTGGAAAAAGCCCTGGAATCCGGCGAATTCGTCACCGGCACCACCAGCGGCAAAGTCAAAGGCGGCCTCACCGTCCTGGTCAATGGCATCCGCGCTTTCTTGCCCGGCTCGCTCATCGACACCCGCCCCATCAAAGACTTGTCTCCCTTCGAGAACAAGACCATGGAATTCAAGGTCATCAAGCTTGACCGCAAGCGCAACAACGTCGTGTTGTCACGCCGCGCTGTCATCGAAGCCTCCATGGGCGAAGAACGCGCCAAACTGATGGAAAACCTGAAAGAAGGTTCCATCGTTCACGGCGTCGTGAAAAACATCACCGAATACGGCGCGTTTGTCGATTTGGGTGGTATCGATGGTTTGCTGCACATCACCGACATGGCCTGGCGCCGTGTGCGTCACCCCTCCGAGGTGGTGGTCGCTGGTCAAGAAATCACCGCCAAGATCCTCAAGTTCGACACCGAGAAAAACCGCGTGTCTTTGGGCTTGAAGCAAATGGGCGACGATCCTTGGATGGGCGTCAACCGCCGCTACCCCCAAGGCACCCGCATGCACGGCAAGGTCACCAACATCGCCGATTACGGCGCGTTTGTCGAACTCGAACCCGGCATCGAAGGCTTGGTGCACGTGTCTGAAATGGACTGGACCAACAAAAACGTGGCCCCTTCCAAAATCGTGGCCTTGGGCGACGAAGTCGAAGTCATGGTCCTCGAGATCGACGAAGACAAACGCCGTATCAGCTTGGGCATGAAGCAGTGCAAAGCCAATCCTTGGCAAGAGTTCGCCTCCGCCACCAAGCGCGGCGACCGCGTCAAAGGCCCCATCAAGTCCATCACCGACTTCGGTGTGTTCGTTGGCTTGGCGGCTGGCATCGACGGTTTGGTGCATTTGTCCGACCTGTCTTGGAATGAAACCGGCGAAGCTGCCGTGCGCAACTTCAAAAAGGGCCAAGAAGTCGAAGCCCTGGTGTTGGCTGTGGACGTCGAGCGCGAGCGCATTTCCTTGGGCATCAAGCAACTCGACTCCGACCCCTTCACCAACTTCGTGTCGGTCAATGACAAGGGTCAAATCGTCACTGGCACCGTCAAAACGGTGGATGCCAAAGGCGCTGAAATCGACCTCGGCGAAGAGATCATCGGCTACTTGCGCGTGTCTGAAATCTCCCGCGACCGCGTGGAAGATGCCAGCCAGGTGCTCAAAGTCGGCGACGAAGTCACGGCTGTGGTGGTCAACGTGGACCGCAAGACCCGCAACATCCAGTTGTCGATCAAAGCGAAAGACCAAGCCGACCAGCAAGAAGCCATGCAAACCCTGAGCCAAAACTCAGGCAATGCTGGCACCACCAGCCTGGGCGCTTTGTTGCGTGCCAAGTTGGACAACACCGAGAAGTGATCACAGCGGCCACGTGTGTGGCCCTGTGACCCGGCCCACCGGTTGGTCCCTGGCCACCGGTGGCTGTTTCAAGCTCTCTCAAAGCAGTACACATGACCCGCAGTGATTTGGTTGAAGAACTGGCAGCGCGTTTCCCGCAGTTGACCCACCGCGACGCGGAATTTGCCGTCAAAGCCTTGCTTGACGCGATGAGCGACGCTTTGGTGAAAGGCCACCGCATTGAGTTGCGCGGCTTTGGCAGCTTCTCGGTCAACCGCCGTCCACCGCGCATGGGGCGCAACCCGCGCTCGGGCGAGAGCGTGGCCATTCCCGAAAAACGTGTGCCCCATTTCAAGCAAGGCAAGGCGCTGCGCGAGGCGGTGGAAGTACGAACCAAAGATCTGTTGGCTCAGCCTGACACCGCCAAGCCCTAGAATTCCCACACACTGGGGACACACTTTGAAACAATTCATGCGGCTGCTTCAGTGGACACTGAAAGCAGCCATTTTTTTGATCCTGCTGGCCTTCGCTTTGAACAACAAAGAGGACGTGGCCGTGCGCTTCCTCTGGGGCTTGGAGTGGCGCGCGCCGATGGTCTTGGTGCTGTTGGTGTTTTTCACCCTCGGGGTGGCCGTGGGTGTGCTGGGCATGGTGCCGCGTTGGTGGCGTCAGCGCCGCTTGGCCAAACAAGCGTTCAAACCCGTTTCTGCGCCTGCGCCCGCCAGCGTCGCCCCAGACCTGCCTTACACCCCATGAGGACCAGCGCCTGATGGACTTGCAAATTGGCTGGATTTTCATTGGCTTGCCGCTGGCTTTTGTGCTGGGTTGGTTGGCCTCTCGGTTTGACCTGCGCCAGCTGCGGCTTGAAAACCGCAGCAACCCCAAGGCCTACTTCAAGGGCCTGAACCACTTGCTCAATGAGCAACAAGACCAAGCGATCGATGCCTTCATCGAAGCGGTTCAACGCGACCCCGACACCTCAGAGTTGCATTTTGCTTTGGGCAATTTGTTTCGCCGTCGTGGCGAGTTCGAGCGCGCCGTGCGCGTCCACCAACATCTGCTGGCACGCGCCGACTTGAGTGAGGCCGACCGCGAACGCGCCCAATACGACCTGGCCCTCGACTACGTGAAAGCCGGCATCTTGGACCGCGCCGAGACGGCCCTGCGGCCGTTGATGAACACAGCCCTCGCACCGCAAGCCTTGCTGGCCCTGCTGACGATTTACGAGCGCACCCGCGACTGGCAGCAAGCCGCCGACATCAGTGTGCAACTCGATCAAGCCGGTCAAGGTCGCTTCACAGTTCGCCGTGCCCATTATTTGTGCGAATTGGCCAGCGAAAGCACAGACCCTGCTCAAGCCAAAGAATGGTTGATGCAAGCCATCCAAGCCGCGCCCGGCAATGCCCGCCCTCGCATGGCCTTGGCGGCGTTGTTGATGCAACAAGGTCAGCCCGAAGCCGCCTGCGATCAACTGGAACAATTGGCTCAGCACATTCCTTCGGCCTTGCCTTTGGTGGCTGACAAACTTGCCACCTTGGCGCCCCAGGTGAAGCGCCAAATCGGCGTGCTGACCTTGCTGCAAGACCAATACCATGCCGACCAAAACTTAGACGTGCTGGACGCCATCATCAAACTGCAAAAAAGCATGGGTGAAGACGTGGGCCGAGAACTTTATGCCCAGCATTTGTTGAAACACCCTTCGCTGATTGCCGCCACCCAATGGCTGGCCGGCGAGCAACTCAATCCCGCCCAACAACCCCAAGTGCAGCGCGCCCTGGAGCAAGCCGCCAAACCGCTGCGCCGCTATCGTTGCGCCGCCTGTGGCTTTGAAGCGCTGCAACACTTCTGGCAGTGCCCGGGCTGCCAGGCTTGGGACAGCTACCCGCCCCGGCGTATTGAAGAACTCTGATTCTTTGCCAGCACTGTCAGTGCCCATCACAACAAACGCCAGTGTGGCTTCCACATTGACGTTGAAGGCTGCTTTGAAATACCTCCCAGTCACGGGAGATATCCATGCGTTACTTGCTTTGTCTGCTCAGCTTGGGCTGCTGCCCGCATCTGTGGGCCCTCGAGATCAACCAAGCCACCGAAGCCGAGCTGGACAACCTGCGCGGTTTGGGGCCAGCGTTCACCCGCCGCGTCATGGCAGCCCGAAATCAGCAGCCGTTCTCGGATTGGCCGGACCTGATGCAGCGGGTCAGCGGCATGGGCCCTCAGGTCGCACAAAAGCTCTCAGCACAAGGTTTGACCGTGCAAGGACGGCCTTGGTTGAACAGCGCTCCCCCGCCTGATGCGAAGAAGCCTTGATGCCATCGAATGGCTTGAAGAAGGGTCGGTGCAAGCTCAAGTTTTGAGCCCGGGTCTGCTTTAAGCTCACACCTCTTTTCAAACGCCTCCATCAATGACGACTCCCCGCCCACCTGGTTTCATGGTGCTGCACAGCAACCGCATGGAAGGTCTGCGCGACCTGCTGGTGCAGCATGTGCAAGCCAACCCGCTGCCGCCCTTGGCTGCCGAAACCATCCTGGTGCAAAGCAATGGCATGAAACATTGGTTGTCCTTGGCCTTGGCCGCAGACACCGCACTGGGCATCTGTGCTGCCACACGGCTGGAATTGCCTTCCAGCCAGTTGTGGCAGATCTACCGCAGCGTGCTGGGCGCGGACAAACTGCCTGCCCACATGCCCTTGGACAAAGCGCCCTTGGTCTGGCGCATCCTGCGCCGCTTGCCCGAGTGGTTGAAAGACCCACGCTTTGCGCCCTTGGCGCATTACCTGGGCGACGACACGCAAGGCAGTCGCGCTTTTGGTTTGGCACAGCAGCTGGCCGACGTGCTAGACGGTTACCAAAACTACCGCGCTGATTGGCTGCAACGCTGGGCCCAAGGTCAAGACCTGCTGAACCACGGCCAAGCCCTGCCACCAGAGCAACGTTGGCAAGCCGCCATGTGGCGCGATCTGTTGGCCGATGTGCAAGCAACGCTGCCTGCGGCACAAGCTGGGTTCCAAGCCCGCTCGGATGTGCACAAAGCCTTCATGAAAGCCCTGAAGGCCATGTCCCCACAGAACATGCCCGCAGGCTTGCCACCCCGATTGCTCGTGTTTGGCATCACCGCCTTGCCCCTGCAAGCCTTGGAAGCCTTGGTGGCCCTGGGCCGTCTCATTCCGGTGCTGATGTTTGTGCACAACCCCAGCCAAGCGCACTGGGGGCACCTGAGCGAAAGCCTCATACCCGAAGGCCACCCGCTGCTGGCCTCTTGGGGCAAACACGGCCGCGACTACTTGCACGCCATTGACGATTTCGAAACGACTGACGCAGGCGCAACGCCATTCCAGCGGGTCAATGTGTACATCGATCCCCAGCAAGAAGCCCTTGACTCAGGCCTGGCACCCACCGCTTTGCACCAACTGCAATCGGACATCCTGCACTTGGCAACACCACCGGCTGAGCCTGTGCTGCTGAGCGAGCCAGACCCCAGCTTTCAATTCGTGCAAACCCATTCGGCCCAGCGCGAAGTCGAGGTGCTGCACGACCAAATATTGTCTTGG
>JBIIPF010000125.1:0-5442 GCA_044342755.1 Limnohabitans sp.
ATGACGAGCACGTCGGGACCATACAGGGCCACCGCTTTTTGATTGGCGGCACGTGTATCGCGTGCAATGATTCGTTTGAGTTCCATGTTGTTTCTCGCAGGTCAAAAATTGTTGTGGTTATCCGTTGCGGTTCATGGCGTTCACAGTGTGAATCACCTTGACGGCTTGGTCATCTGGAATTTCGCTGTACGACAGCACGGTCAAATCGCTGACGCGAAAACGCACCGCTTTAGACAACCAACCGCGAATCAAGGGCGACACCACCAACACGGCAGCATGGCCCTCTTCTTCCATTTCACGTGCGCCGACGCGCAAAGCATTGAACAAGTTTTCTGCCAAGCTGGGTTCGAGCACCACCGGTTGACCCGGTTGGCTTTGCTGCAACACGTTGTGCAGCAGTTGCTCTAAACCCGGCTCCAAGGTCATGACCGACAAATTGCTGGACTCGTCCACCAAGCTTTGCATGATCATGCGGCCTAATTTGGGGCGCACATAAGCGGCCAGTTGTTCCGGGTCGGTGCTGCGGGCGCTGGCTTCGGTGAGGGTTTCAACGATGGATCGCATGTCGCGAATCGACACGCCCTCACCCAACAACTGTTGCA
Organism: Limnohabitans sp.; assembly: GCA_044342755.1. Taxonomy (GTDB): domain Bacteria; phylum Pseudomonadota; class Gammaproteobacteria; order Burkholderiales; family Burkholderiaceae_C; genus Limnohabitans. The sequence continues at coordinate 603 of JBIIPF010000125.1, forward strand.
ACACGCGGGTCACGATGCCCAAGGCCAATTTGCCAGGCACCAACTCTTCCACGAGCTTGGGTGATTTGGCCGACAGTTTGTCCAACAGTTGTTGCACTTCATCATGGCTGAGCAAGTCGGCCGAGTTTTCGCGCAATACTTTGTTCAAGTGGGTGGCAATCGCCGTGCTGGCGTCCACCACGGTGTAACCCAAGGTGCGGGCCACATCGCGTTGTGAGGATTCAATCCAGACGGCTTCCAGTCCAAAGGCTGGTTCGCGGGTGGGGATGCCTTGCAACTCGCCATACACCTGGCCGGGGTTGATGGCCAATTCGCGACCCACTTTGATTTCGCCTTTGCCCCGCACCACGCCCTTGAGCACGATGTTGTAGGAGTCCGGATCGATGTTCAAGTCGTCGCGAATGCGAACGGGCTGAACCAAAAAGCCCAGTTCGGCCGACAATTTTTTACGCACGCCTTTGACGCGGCTCATCAATTCGCCGCCAGTGTCTTGGTTGACCAACGGAATCAAGCCGTAGCCAATCTCCAAACCAATCAAATCGACTTGGTCCACATCGTCCCAGTCCAGATCTTTGGTGGCCTCGGAGGTGGCAGCGGCTTGTGCCACCGCTTCTTGGGTGGCTTCTTCTTCCACTTCACTGCGAATCACCATCAGGCCCAGACCCGCAGTAGCAGCGGCCAAGGTGATGAACATCATGTGGGGCATGCCGGGCACCAAGCCCAGAATGGTCAAGATGATGGCCGATATGAACAAGGCGGATGGATTGGCAAGCTGGGTGCCCGCTTGCTCGGAAATGGACTCGGACGTGGTGACGCGGGTGACGATGATGGCGGTGGCCAACGACAGCAACAGCGCCGGAATTTGCGCCACCAGTCCGTCACCAATGGTGAGCAGGGTGTAAATCTTGCCTGCTTCAGTGACAGACAAATCGTGCTGCACCACGCCAATGGCCAAACCGCCGACCAAGTTGATCAGCAGAATCAACAAGCCAGCAATGGCGTCCCCACTGACAAACTTAGAGGCACCGTCCATGGCGCCAAAGAAATCGGATTCTTGTGAGAGCTCTTCGCGGCGCTTTTTGGCCGTGGGCTGGTCAATCACACCCGCATTCAAATCGGCGTCAATAGACATTTGTTTGCCAGGCATGGCGTCCAAGGTGAAACGAGCGTTCACTTCAGAGACGCGGCCTGCACCCTTGGTCACCACGATGAAGTTGATGATCATCAAAATAGCAAAGATGATGAAGCCGACCACATAGTTCCCAGCGATCACGAACTCGCCAAAGGCAGCCACCACCTTGCCAGCCGCTTCATGACCGGTGTGGCCATCGACCAAGATGATCCGGGTTGAGGCCACGTTCAAGGCCAAGCGCAACATGGTGGCAAACAACAAGACCGTTGGGAAAGAGGAGAACTCCAAGGGTTTGCGGGTGCCAATGGCAATCATGATGATCACCAAGCTGATCACGATGTTGAAAGTAAACAAAAAGTCCAATAAAACGGGTGACAAAGGCAGCACCAGCATGGCCATGATCAACAACACCAAGACTGGAATGCCCAGGCCGGTGTAGTCAAACTTTGCCAAGTTCTGTCGAATCGTTGACAGGGTTAAGGTGCTCATGGTGGTTTTGTCGCGTTTTTTGTTACGTTAAGGTTTCAAATCAATGCGCTTTTCAGCGCCGTCAGAATGATCAAGCAATGGATGTGCCAGTTTGAATCTGTGGATGCATCAACCCCAAAAGGTTGGGATGGCCTGCCCGCGTTCCAATGACCAAGTCAGCGGCAATGCTTGACCTGTCACGGAAATTGCTTAGGTAGCCTGTCTTTAATGGGAAGCACACAACGGATATGAACTTATCTGCCTTGAACACAGGCCTGAAACAGGCCGCTGCCAACACCGCACCCGAGGCTAGCCCCTCTGGTACAGCCTCATTGCGCCTGCCTGCAGGTACTTTGTCGGGCGAGGACTTTGCAGCCTTTTTGCGCCACCAAGTGCGCGCCCTGAAAAACAACCAGCGGCAAGAGATTGCCGCTGCCCCTTTGCCCAAAGCCTTGCCGCCGGCAGATCGGCATGCCGCTGCAGCTGATCGGCAGCAAGACAAAGCCGCAGATCGGCAGCAAGACAAAGCCGCAGATCGGCAGCAAGACAAAGCGGCCGCTGACCGCAGCAACGTCCAATCCGAGGATGCCAACCAGCGGCATGCCAAAGCACGAAGCGATGCCATTGCGCGTCAAGAGGCTCAAAGCCATCAACGTGCGGCAACCGAGGAGGCCAACGCCGAAGCAGCAGCCCTTTTTACAGACACGCAAGATACGGGCCCCACAGACGCCCACAGCAACCCACTGGCAGCAACTGACACGGGTTTGACGGAGCAGGCAGTCTTGGCAGCAACGGGGCCAGACGCAGAACAGGCGGTCATCACTGAAGAGCTGACCACCATTCCGCTGAGTCCCAGCATCAATATCATCACCGTGGCCAACACCCCGCCGGATGAGAAAAGCCTGAGTGATTTCGCTTTGGCGATGGGCTTGGACCCTGAGCAGGTACAGGCCTTGTTTGGCGCATCCGATCAAGCCCACGCGCAGTCCGCACCGGCTGTTTCTACCCAACAAATGCTGGCCATGAGCAGCCTGCCCACCGTGAGCGCCCCAGCCAAGCCGCTGGAGCTTTCAGCCCATGCAACCCCATTGCCTCCATTGCCCCCGCAAACGCTGACCCCCATTGCCGTCTCCACCGCTGACTTTCAGGCGATGAAAGTAGAAATGCCCTTGGATGCGCAGGCCCAAGTGGCCAACGCCATCAAAACAGTGGACATCTTGAATATGCAGGTGTCAACCGGCACATCGCCGGCCAATGTCATGGCTGTCACAGCAGCACCGGTCAGCACCTTGGCGGTGTTGTCGATGATGGACACACAACTGCGGGCCGAAGACATCGAAACGCTGAAAACTGAATTTGATGCCTTGAACGCACTGGACACCGGCGCGGACAGCCATGGCTTGGGCTCAGGCAGCTCAGGCTCTTCCGCCAGCGCCAATGCCGCCAGCAAAGCAACAGCCGCTTTTGTCAACAACCCCGACATGGCCCAAACCTTTGACAAGCTGAGCGAAAAACTAGCCACTGAACTGGCAGGCCGCATGCATGAAAAACTGAATGCTGGCGAATGGAAAATGAAATTTGCCTTGAAACCCGCCAGCCTGGGCCTGGTCGATGTGCAGTTGGAGATGCGCGATGGCAAATTGACCGCACAGTTCAATGCCGACACCAGCCTCACGCAAGAACTGATTCAAAACGGCAGTCAACGCTTGAAAGAAGCTTTAGGTCAACTTGGCATGAACAATGCATCCGTTTTGGTAGGACAAGGTCATCAACAAGGTCAAGCATCTGGTCAATCTGGCAACAGTCGCCAAGGCGGCGACAATCATGCCAAACTGGAAAGCGATTCGGTGACCGAAGCCCTTGGGTCGGTCAGACCAAGGCACAGCAACAGTTTGCAATTTGACACTTACGCTTGAACACTGAGAGAAACAGGAGTACCCCATGGCAACAGAAGCAGCAGCACCAGAAGAAGGCACGGAAGAGCCGAAAAAGAAAAAACCGATTCTCTTGATCCTGGGCGCCGTCGTTGGCGCAACAGTGATCATGGTGTCGGTGGCTTTTGGCACTTTGTACTTCTCGGGTTTTTACGAGAAAAAAGCCGAACTGGCCGCAATGGACAAATTGGAAGAGCTTGAAGCTGCGGCCACCAAGGCCAAAGACGAAGCACCTGCCAAGCTGAAAAAAGAAGCCCCCGAAGCCACGCGCTTTGAGAAAAACTATTTTCAGATCGACAAAGAACTGATGACCAACATCACCGGCTCGAAAAAAGTCATGGTGGTGCAAATGGCCGTCATGACCCACTACGACACCCGCGTGTTTGACAACATCAAAAAACACGAGTTTGCACTGCGCTCGGCGATGCTGGATGTGATGCGTCAAACCACCGAAGCTGAAACAACCAAGCCCGAGTTCCGCAAGGAACTAGCACTCAGGCTTAAAGATGTGATGAATGCCATGCTTGAAGAATACGAAGACTTCGGTGGCATTGAAGAAGTCATGTTCACTTCGTTTGTGATGCAGTAAGGCACATGGCAACACGTCAAAATTTACTCAGCGATGAAGAGCTGGCGGCCCTGTCTGAAGGGCTGAAAGACGGCTCCATCGAAACGGACACGGGCTTTAACACCAAAGTGCGTGTGCGCAAACACGACTTGGCGAGTGAAAACTCCAGCCTGGGCGTGAACGTTTCATCGATCGACATGATCAATGAACGATTCATCCGCATGTTCCGTTTGGGTTTGCTTGAAGTGTTGCGCACCACGCCGCGTGTCAATCCAACGCGGGTGCAGATCATGAAGTTTGGTGACTACCTGCACATGCTCAAGGCGCCGTTGTCGGTTAACACCATTCGCATCAACCCCATGCGCGGTAACTCGGTGATCATCATCGACCCGAATGTGGTGTTCAGTTCGCTGGACAGTTTTTTTGGCGGCTTTGGCAAAGGCGTGTCGGATCTACCGCCGGGTCGTTTGTTCACCGCCACCGAAACCCGCATCATCAACATCATCTTGGAAGTGTTTTTCCGCTCCTTGAAGGATGCTTGGGGTCCAGTCATGGAGATCGACTGCGAACAGGTCAGCTCTGAGATCAACCCTCAGTTCGCGCAAATTGCCGATGAAAACGATTTGGTGGTGCTGAGCCGCTTTGAAGCCGAGGCCACCGCATCGGGGGGCAAAGGCTTCATCGATTTGGTCTACCCCTATGCCACGCTCAAACCGCTGCGCGACTTGTTGCGCAACC
>JBIIPF010000126.1:0-5439 GCA_044342755.1 Limnohabitans sp.
CGACTTGTTGGCTGTGAAAACCGCCCAAGAAGCCCGCAACGGTCAAATCGTTGTCGCCCGCTTGGGCGAAGAAGTCACCGTCAAGCGCTTTCAAAAGTCCCCGCAAGGCATTGCCCTGCACCCTGAAAACCCCGATTTCGACACCATCCATGTCCGCGCTGGCGAGCCCTTCCAAATTGAAGGCTTGGCCGTCGGCCTCATTCGCAACCAGTTTTAAGTCCAGGAGATCACCATGAACGCAGCCGTTTGGAGCAAGCAACCTGTTTTTCAACGCGTGGACGCCGCATACCGCGCCCTCATGTCCAACATCATGGCCAAAACACCTGTGGCCGCCATGCCCAGCATGGCTTGTCAGCGTCCTTTGCGTGTGGTGCGCATCGCTGAAGACCAGCGTCCGCCCAAGCACACAGCGGGTCGCATGGTCATCTCTGGCCGCATGGCCGATGTCTGCGCCGAACTCGACCGCCTGATCGCGCTGGAAAACCAACGCGCCTCATTCAGCAACTAAGACCTCAAAAGGCTTGGTTCTTTCACCAAGCTTTTTGTGCGACGCGTGAAATCGTCAAGCCGGTTTTTTCTTGCTCAGCAAATTCATCATCAATTCGCTGTTGGCCTTGCGGGCGGCCAACACCCCGGCCATGTGCGGGTTCTGGGCCATTTGTTGGGTGTAGGCTTTCACTGGCAGTTCTGCCAGCAGGTCTTCTCCCAACACCAGTTTGCAAGCTGACACGGCAATTGGCAAATGAAACGCCGCCGCACAGTCTGCCAAGGTGAACGCTTCCCCCGCCACATAGGGTGAAAACTTGGCCAAAGCGGCGAATGCTGGCACGTTCCTGGCCAATTGCTGGCGCACTTTTTCCTTTGTGCCGTCGCTCACCTGGCCACCGAAGAAGGCTTGCGGGTACAAGGCCCGCACCACCAACTCAATGTGCAACTCCAAATACACAATCAGTTCACGCACCTTGGCCGCTTCAAACGGGTCTGAAGGCACCAACGGTTTCTCGGGATATGCAGCCTCAATGTAATCCGCACACACCAAGGATTCCGAAAGATAACCGTCTGGTGTTTCAATGAATGGCACCTTGCCCATGGGGGAGCGCGACACCAATTTGGGGTGGTTGTTGCCCGTCCACACCAACTCTTCTTCAAAGGACACACCTTTTTCCAGCAGTTGCAGCTTGATTTTGTTGTAGTAGTTGCTGGCGGCAAAACCGCAAAGCTTGAGTGTCATGGTGTCCCCTTGGGCGTGGTGGTTTGATCTGCTTCAATTCTGTCACAGGCCCATCAGCCATCAAGCATAGACACTGGGACATAATCATTTGCTATGAATTACGAAACGCAACAAATTGGGGTGGTCGGTGCAGGTGCCATGGGGCAAGGCATCGCACAAGTGGCCACCCAAGCACTGGCTGAGGTGTGGGTGTTTGATGTTGTCCCAGGAGCTGCGGACAAAGCCTGTGCGGCCGTGCGCGGGCAGTGGCAAAAGCTGCAAGAAAAAGGCCGACTGACTGCTGCACAAGTTCAAGACTTCAGTCAGCGACTCAAGGCTGCCGAACACCTCCACGACCTGGCCCAATGTCATGTGGTGATTGAAGCCGTGGTGGAAAACCTCACAGTCAAACAAGCCCTGATTGCCCAACTTGAAAACCTGTTGGCCGACTCCGCCATCATTGCCAGCAACACATCGTCTTTGTCGGTCACAGCGCTGGCCGCCGACATGAAGCACCCGCAGCGCTTCGCCGGTTTTCATTTTTTCAACCCCGTGCCGCTGATGAAAGTGGTGGAAGTCGTGGCCGGCTTGGCCACCAGCGAAGCCACCTGTCAAAGCCTGATGAGATGGGCCCAAGCGATGGGCCACCAAGCTGTGCGCGCCAAAGACACGCCCGGTTTCATCGTCAACCACGCGGGGCGCGGTTACATCACAGAGGCCTTGCGCACAGCGTCCGAAGGCATTGCTGATTTCGCCACCATCGACAGGATATTGAAAGACCAGGTGGGCTTCAAACTCGGCCCGTTTGAATTATTGGATCTGACTGCTTTGGATGTCTCACACCCGGTGATGGAATCCATCTACCACCAATACTTCGAAGAGCCTCGCTACCGCCCCAACGTCATCACCAGCCAACGCTTGGCCGGTGGCTGGCTTGGTCGCAAAACGGGCCAAGGTTTTTACACCTACACCGATGGCAAGGCGCAAGTGCCCTCTGAAGCCCCAGCACCACGCGTGGCCGATTTGCCCCCGGTGTGGGTGTCCTCGCGCGCAGCCCGCCGTGCTGAACTCTTGCAACTTCTCAAAGACCTGGGTGCCAAGATCGAAACCGGCTCAGCGCCCTCGCCGCAGGCCCTGTGCCTGGTGGCACCCTTGGGTTTTGATGTCACCACCTGCGCCATCGTTGAACGGCTTGACCCCGCCCGCACCTTGGGACTGGACCTGCTGATGCCCGACGCCGCCACCAAACGCCGTGTCTTGGCCACCAACCCTGCCACGCGAAGCGACATGCGAGATGCTGCACACGCTCTGTTCGCCAGTGATGGCAAAGCGGTCAGCGTGATTGAAGACAGCGGTGGCTTCGTGACCCAGCGCGTACTGGCCCAAGTCGTCAACATTGCCAGCGACATTTGCCAACAAGGCATCTGCACCCCACAAGACCTCGACACCGCCGTCACCCTGGGCTTGGGCTACCCCCAAGGCCCACTGGCTTTGGGCGACAGCTTGGGGGCAGACAACCTGTTGGAAGTGTTGTTCAACCTGCAAACCGTGTATGGCGACCCGCGCTACCGCCCCAGCCCTTGGCTGCGACGCCGTGGCGCCTTGGGTTTGAGCTTGTTGCACACCAGCCATTGACACCATGACCGCCCAACTCAAAAGCCACAGCCAAGGTCAAACCTTGGTCTTGACGATTTCCAACCACGAGCACCGCAATGCCTTGGGGCCCGAGATGTACAGCGCTGGCGTTGAAACCCTGAACGTGGCCGAAAGCAACCCGGATGTACGCAGTGTCGTCATCACCGGCGAAGGCCCCCATTTCAGCGCAGGCGGCAACTTGAACCGATTGCTCTCCAACCGTGATCTGCCCCCAGAGCACCAAGCACAAAGCATTGAAGGTTTGCACAACTGGATTGAGGCCATTCGCACCTTTCCCAAGCCTGTGATTGCAGCGGTGGAAGGGGCGGCAGCAGGTGCGGGGTTTTCATTGGCACTGGCGTGCGATTTTTTGGTGGCCGCGCAAAACAGCGTGTTTGTCATGGCCTACAGCTCGGTCGGTTTGTCCCCCGATGGGGGTGGCAGCTGGCACTTGGGGCGTGCCTTGCCTCGCCCTTTGGTCAGTCAGTGGCTGATGTTGGGCGAGAAAATCAGCGCCGCCGATTTGCACCGATGGGGCTTGGTGAACCAACTCAGCCCTCAGGGCGATGCTTTGCAAGAAGCCTTGGCCTTGGCCGAACGATTGAATCAACGCGCACCCAATGCCTTGGCCAGCATCAAAGAATTGCTGTCATCGGCCCAACAGCAAGACCTGTATGCCCAGCTGCCCCAAGAGAAACAGCACTTCGTGAATAATCTGCACCATCCCAACGCGGGGATGGGCATCCAGGCTTTTTTGAACAAAGAAACGCCGCATTACAAACCCTGACATTTCATCCACCAGCCCCCAGCCGTCCCGCCGGTGACAGCTTGGAGCCTTTTGGTCACCCACAAGACAGACGATGGACGATCCAATCCTTACCATTGAAGAACGCGAGGCAGTCAATGCCGGACGCTGGTTTTCTTCCCTTTCACCTTCCCTCAGACACGACATCCTCCGATGCGCTTACGTCAAACGACTCAAAGACGGCGACCTGATTGCCGCTCGCGGCGACTCGCCCGAAGAGTGGATGGCCTGTGCCAAGGGCGCGGTGCGTGTGAGCAGCACGGCCTTGTCGGGCAAGCAAATCACCTTCACCTATGTGGAGCCAGGCATCTGGTTTGGCGATGTGGCCATTTTGGACGGCGACAGCCGCACCCACGATGTGTACGCCCATGGCGAGACCACCATCTTGTGCGTGGCCAAAGCCGATTTCCAAAAAATTCTGGCCACCCATGTCGAGTTCTACGAAGCCATGCTGCGCTTGCAAGCGCGTCGTATTCGGCAGTTGTTCGGTTTGGTGGAAGACCTCAACACCCTGCCCCTGCGTGCTCGTTTGGCCAAGCAACTGCTGCATTTGGCGCGCAGCTACGGCGTGCCTTCACTCAACCATGGCGAGGAAATTCGCATTGGTTTGCACTTGGCGCAAGAAGAGTTGGCGCAATTGTTGGGCGCGTCACGCCAGCGGGTCAACCAAGAACTCAAGGCGATGGAGCGCGAAGAAGCGCTGCGCATCGAGCCGGGTGGTCTGGTCATACGCAACCAGCAGGCCCTGATGAAAATCAGCGCCACGGAGTAAGGCCATGAGCAATTTCGACAATTTCGTTGGCACCCGCGAGGTGAGCGACGCCCACCGCTTTGACACGGTGGCTTTGGAGCAGTGGCTGCGACAGCACATGGCGGGCTTTGAAGGCCCCTTGCAAGTGGAGATGTTCAAGGGCGGTCAGTCCAACCCCACTTACAAACTCAACACGCCCAACGCCAGCTATGTGATGCGGGCCAAGCCGGGGCCCGTGGCCAAATTGCTGCCCTCGGCCCACGCCATTGAACGCGAGTTCAAGGTGATGCACGGTTTGCACGGCACTGGTGTGCCAGTGGCGCAAATGCATGTGTTGTGCGAAGACGAATCCATCATTGGCCGCGCCTTCTACGTCATGGAGTTCATGCAAGGCCGCGTTTTGTGGGACCAAGCCTTGCCCGGCATGTCCACCACCGAGCGCCGCGAGATTTATTTGGAAATGAACCGCGTCATCGCCGCTTTGCATGCGGTGGATTACAAGGCGCAGGGCCTCGAGAACTACGGCAAGCCCGGCAACTACTTCGACCGCCAAATTGGCCGCTGGAGCAAGCAGTATGTGGCCTCGGTCACGCAACCCATTTCTGAGATGGACAAGCTGATGGCCTGGCTCCCCGCCAACATGCCCGAGAGCGCCCGCGCCGACCTTACCTGCATCGTGCATGGCGACTTCCGCTTGGACAACCTGATCTTTCACCCGACCGAGCCGCGCGTGTTGGCCGTGCTGGATTGGGAACTCTCCACCTTGGGCCACCCCCTGGCTGACTTCAGCTACCACTGCATGTCTTGGCACATTCCGCCCGGCAGCTTCCGGGGCATTGGCGGCTTGGACCATGCGGCTTTGGGCATTCCTTTGGAAGACGAGTACATCGATTTGTATTGCCAGCGCTCCGGCATCACCACGCTAGAAGCGCTGAAAAAAGACTGGAATTTTTACCTGGCCTACAACATGTTTCGCATCGCGGCCATCTTGCAAGGCATCGCCAAACGCGTGGAGGACGGCACCGCGTCCAGCGCCGA
>JBIIPF010000127.1:0-5432 GCA_044342755.1 Limnohabitans sp.
GCCATTGCCCTCGACCCTGTGCGCATGCAGGCCTTGCGCATTTCGGCCGCCGATGTGTCGCGTCAACTCAAGCAAGTGCAAAGCGAAAGCGCGGGTGGTCGCACCGACTTGGGCGGCAGTGAACAACCCATGCGCACACTGGCCACCGTCGGTTCAGCGGCTGAATTGGCCGACTTGGAGTTGTCGGTCGGGCAGGGCGGGCGCATTCGATTGCGCGACATTGCAGAGGTGACCGACACCATCGCCGAGCAGCGCTCCGCTGCTTACTTGAATGGCAAGCCCGTGGTGGGTTTTGAGATCACCCGCAGCCGTGGCGCCAGCGAGGTGGAAGTGGGTGCAGCTGTGCAAAAAGCGCTCACCGAACTGCGTGCCAACCACCCGGACGTCGAGATCAATACCGCGTTTGACTTTGTGACACCGGTGGAAGAGGAATACCAAGCATCCTTGGTGCTGCTGTACGAAGGTGCGGTGTTGGCGGTGCTGGTGGTCTGGTTGTTCTTGCGCGATCTGCGTGCCACCTTCGTGTCTGCCGTGGCCCTTCCTTTGTCGGTCATTCCGGCGTTTGTGGGCATGTGGTACTTGGGTTTTTCCATCAACGTCATCAGTTTGTTGGCGCTGTCCTTGGTGGTGGGTATCTTGGTGGACGATGCCATTGTGGAAGTGGAAAACATCGAGCGGCATTTGCACATGGGCAAGACCCCTTTCAAAGCTGCCATGGAGGCCGCAGATGAAATTGGCTTGGCGGTGATTGCCACCACCTTCACCTTGGTGGCCGTGTTCTTACCCACCGCCTTCATGAGTGGGGTGCCCGGTAAATTCTTCAAGCAGTTTGGTTGGACGGCGGCCCTGGCGGTGTTTGCATCCTTGGTGGTGGCGCGGATGCTCACACCGATGATGGCGGCCTACATGCTCCGGGCCACCAACAAACCGGCGCCCGTGCCGTTTTGGATGCCCAGTTATTTGCGCACCGTGCGTTGGTGCTTGAACCACCGTTTCTGGACCGCCTTGGGTGCGGCGGCTTTTTTTGTCGGCTCACTCGCCTTGATTCCGTTGTTGCCCACCGGCTTTATCCCACCCGATGACAACTCACAAACCCAGGTGTATTTGGAACTTCCCCCCGGCACCTCGTTGGCTCAAACCCAGCAAACCGCTGAAGATGTGCGTTTGCGGATCAGCAAAATTTCGGACATTCAAACGGTCTACACCACCATTGGTGGCGGCTCCGCAGGCTCTGACCCGGGCATGGCGCAAAGTGCCGCCGAAACCCGCATGGCCACGCTCACGATCCAATTGACCGCGCGTGGGGAACGTCCGCGCAAGGGTGTGATTGAAAACCAAATCCGCGAATTGTTGTCGGACATTCCAGGCGTGCGCACCAAGGTGGGCTTGGGAGCATCAGGCGAAAAATACCTGATCATGCTCACGGGTGACGACCCGAACGCATTGCAAGAAACCGCCACTGGGTTTGAGCGCGATTTGCGCACCATTCCAGGTTTGGGTTCGGTCACTTCCAGCGCAAGCTTGGTGCGACAAGAAATCGCAGTGCGTCCTGATTTTGCACGTGCTGCTGATTTGGGCGTGACCAGCGCCGCCATTGGCGACACCTTGCGCATTGCCACGGTGGGTGACTATGACGCCGCTTTGCCCAAACTGAACTTGGCGCAACGTCAAGTGCCCATCATGGTGAAACTGGCCGACAGTGCCCGCCAAGATTTGGACTTGCTCGGACGCCTCACCGTGCCTGGCAGCAAAGGCCCAGTGTTGTTGGCTGAAGTGGCCACCTTGGAGCCCAGCGGCGGCCCAGCCATCATTGACCGCTACAACCGCGAGCGCAACATCCAATTCCAAATTGAACTCTCTGGTTTGGGCTTGGGCGATGTGAAGCAATTGGTGCGTGAATTGCCTTCTGCCAAACAACTGCCCCCTGGTATCAAGTTGGTGGAAGTGGGTGACGCTGAAATCATGGAAGAGCTGTTCGCCAGTTTTGCGCTGGCCATGCTGACCGGCATTTTGTGCATTTACTTGGTGTTGGTGCTGTTGTTCAAGAGTGTGTTGCACCCCGTCACCATCTTGGCGGCTTTGCCCTTGTCTTTGGGGGGTGCTTTCGTGGCTTTGTTGTTGGCTGGCAAAAGCTTCTCCATGCCTTCGCTCATTGGCCTCATCATGCTCATGGGCGTGGCCACCAAGAACTCGATTTTGTTGGTCGAGTACGCCATCGTGGCGCAACGTGACCATGGTTTGAACCGCTTTGATGCCTTGATGGATGCTTGCCAAAAACGCGCCCGACCCATTGTCATGACCACCATCGCCATGGGTGCGGGCATGCTGCCCATCGCGGCAGGTTGGGGCTCGTCGGATGGTAGTTTCCGCTCGCCGATGGCGGTGTCCGTTATTGGCGGCTTGATCACCTCCACCTTCCTCAGCTTGTTGGTGATTCCGGCGGTGTATTTGTATGTGGATGATTTTGGGTTGTTGGTGGGGCGGCTTTGGAGAAGGCTCAAGCCTTCAACCAACTAAGTCACCGCTTTGCCAGCCGCCATGGCGCGGCTTGGTTTAGTGCAGTTCAGCGATCAACTCGATCTCGACACAAGCGCCCATCGGCAACTGGGCCACGCCAAAGGCGCTGCGGGCATGGGCGCCTGCATCGCCCATGATGTGGGCCAACAATTCGCTGCAGCCATTGGTCACCACATGGTGCTCTGTGAATGTGGGGCTGGAATTCACCAAGCTCATCACTTTCACAATGCGTTTCACGCGGTGCAAATCGCCACCACAGGCCGCGCTCAAGGTGCCCAGCAAGTCGATGGCGACACTTTTGGCCGCCAACTTGCCAGTCTCGGTGTCCATGTTGGTACCAAGTTGACCGACCCAAGGCTTGCCATCTTGTTTGGCAATGTGGCCGCTGATGAAAACCAAATGGCCTGTTTGCACATAAGGCACATAGGCTGCAGCGGGCACGGACACCGGTGGCAGTTGGATGTTGAGGGCTTGCAAGCGTTGTTGAATGGACATGGTGTTTTCTTGAAAATCGAGGCGGGTCAATGGAATCGGACTGAAATTGCTTTCAGCCCCCGTGGCTCGGCGGTCCGAACGATTTGAGTTTATCCCCGTGAGGTCGATCAACAACCACAGTGTTTGCTGGGTTTTGGATCTTCCTATCGCCCATGCGTCTTGGGTAGGGTCCTCAAGCCCGTTGTTTGATTCAAGACTTGGCGCTTGCAGCCGATTCCTAAACCATGAAAGCTTTGTCTCGTCTTCGTTGTGCCTTGTTGCTGACTGCTGGGTTGGCAGGCTGCAGCTTGGCGCAAGCCGAATGGGCTGAGTTGCTCAAGGACGAGGACATCACCTATGCCTGGGACAATGAGACGGTGCGTTCCGTGCATATCCACCGTTATGCATGGACCATGACCAATTTGGGCAAGGCCACCAAAGCGCCAAACGGTGAGGATTACCAATCATCGATGGCCCGTTGGCGCATCCATTGCAAAACCGACTCATTCATCAAATTGTCTGAAAGTTTTTACGCCAGAACCGAGGGCAAAGGCCGTGAAGTGGCTTTTTACGAAGCGGCCGACTGGCGGCCACGCGACGCCGCCATCCGCCCCGGTTCGTACCTGGCACTTCTTAAAAAACAGGTTTGCGCTAAACCCGAACCCTGACAGGTTTTTCTACAGTGTCCTTCCCGCTTGACCTTGTTGGTCAAGCATTGCTGGAAGGACTCGGTTGCTGCGTGACGTTCCCCATGTTCATTTTTTAAGTCCCTTGCTGCTGGCATGGGTGCTTGGAACCGCTGCGCAGTTGTTTCAAACGGTGCTGTGGCCAGCTTGGATATATGGCGCGGGCTTGTTGCTGGTGCTTGTTCTGCTTGTTTGGTTGTTGCGCTGTTCGCCAGATCAGCGGCAAACCAGCCTTGCAAACAACACCACAAGTCCAGTGCTCGACGCCGCAGCACTTTCAGCGCCAGGCTCAGCCAAGCATCGCCATGTTTTCAAACTCTTGGCCACCATGCTGCTGGTGGCTTGCGGCGCTTTCGCCAGCGTCGGCTGTCGCGCACTGTGGTTTCAATCGCAAAGCTTGTCCCCATCGCTGGAAGGTGTGGACTTGCGCATCGGCGGTGTGGTGGCCGCCATGCCGCAGTGGCACACGGATGGGTTGCGGTTTCGCTTTGAAGTGAACAGCGCACAGCGCGAAAGCGACGCCCAAGCAGTGTCATTGCCCAGCCAGATTCAACTTGCTTGGTACAACCAAGCATGGGGCGGCGAGCGCAAGGCCTTGCCTGATGTGCAAGCAGGCGAACGCTGGCAATTCACTGTTCGGCTGAAGCGACCGCATGGTTTGGCCAACCCCGGCGGTTTTGATGCGGAACTGTGGATGTGGGAGCAAGGCCTGCACGCCAGCGGCCATGTGCGCGACGGCCCCAAAGTCATGCCCGCACAGCGCTTGGAAGACACCTGGCAATTTCCGATTGAACAACTGCGCCAAAGCACACGGCAGCGCATCGCGCAAACAGTTGCCGAGTCGCGTTGGGCGGGGCTGATCGGCGCTCTGCTCATGGGCGACCAAGCAGCGATTGAACGTGCCGACTGGGATCTGTTTCGCATCACCGGGATCGCCCATTTGATGAGCATCTCGGGTTTGCACATCACCTTGTGGGCTTGGGTGACCCGTTGGTTGGTGCTTCAACTGTGGCGTGTCAGTGGGGCGTGGGGCCGCTCTTGGTGTTTGCATGTCCCAGCACCATGGGCGGCACTGTGGGGCGGGCTGCTGTGCGCTGCCGCCTATGCCTTGTTCAGTGGTTGGGGTGTGCCAGCACAACGAACCGTGGTGATGCTGGCCGTGGTCTGCGCCTTGCGCTTTCAGGCACTGCGCTGGCCCTTGTTGCCGCAATGGTTGTTGGCCATGGTGGCGGTGTTGTGTCTCGACCCCTGGGCCCTGATGCAAGCCGGGTTTTGGCTGAGTTTTGTCGCTGTGGGTGTATTGTTTTTGGGCACCCCATCCATTTCTGATGCAAAGCATTCACCCCACCAGTGGCAAAGGCTGGGTCAACAAGCCGTGCATCTGTTGAAGGAACAAATGCACATCAGCGTGTGCTTGGCACCCCTTTGCGTCTTGTTGTTTCAGCAGTTGTCGGTGGTGGGTTTGCTGGTGAATTTGTTCGCCATTCCATGGGTCACGCTGGTGGTCACGCCGCTGGCGTTTTTGGGCACGTTGTGGTCGCCGTTGTGGCAGTTGTGTAGCCTGAGTCTGCAAGCACTGTGCGCGGTGTTGCAGCCCATGTCGACATGGGCATGGGCGGTTTGGCATATGGCACAGCCGCCATGGTGGTTGGCCGTTGTGGGTCTGGCAGGCGGAGCTTGGGTGGCTTATCCCAGGCCTTGGCGGCAGCGTCTCTGGGGCCTGGGCTTGGTGGTGCCTTGTTTGCTATGGCCGGT
>JBIIPF010000128.1:0-5424 GCA_044342755.1 Limnohabitans sp.
CGGTTTTTACGCGGCGCACTTTGACACCAACAAGGGTTTGCGCAACGAGAACTTCGGCTTTGGCGTGGAAGTGCAAATCAATGAAGACTGGTCAGGAACGGCCGGTCGGTTCATCAACAGCGACAGTGCCCGCTCTAGCTATGTGGGTGCCTACTACCAGCCTTTCACCTTTGCCAACGGTAAATGGGGCGTTGTCATGGGCGCTTTCAACGGCTACCCCAAGGCGTTTGACGGTGGCTGGTTTCCTGCCGTGCTGCCGGTGGCCAGCTGGGAAAGCCGCTGGGTTGGCTTGAATGTGGCGCTGGTGCCGCCGCTGAAAGACCGCTTGTATGGCGCGGTCACGTTTCAGCTCAAGGTCCGGGTGCAGGATTGATTCTGTTGAGAATATCGTAAGTACTTGATTTTATTGAATATTTTTATACAGGTGTTCAAAATTCAAAGGGCCGGTGTTCATGGAATCATTTTTGCAAATTTAAAGTTGTTTTTAAATTTGCATATATTTTTCATAAAAAATGTGCAGGATTTGTTCTTTTCCTGGGGCTGAGGGCACCCTTCCCAATCTGGCTTGTAGGGCTCAAGCCAACACTTGCAATCGACTGAGGTTGAACCTCTCAAAATCTTGGTCGAAAGTGACCATCCTCAAACCGGCGGCCTCGGCGGTGGCGGCCAACCAGGCATCGGTCCACAAATGCTTGGGCAGTGGCGCGGCATCGGAGCCCAAGAAGCTTTGCAAATGCGACTCCAAGCCCAGCGGCTCGGGCAGCAAACCCACTGCGGGGGTGTCCAGCCACTGCTGGTAAACCGCCATGGCTGCTGGCAGGCTCAGCACATCCGCGCCCATCACTTTGGGTTGCGCCAGCAAGCGCACCAACGCCAGCATGGTGCTGCGGCAAAACCACAAAGGTATGTTGGTGGTGCAAGCCTCCTGCCAATAAGCCGTGGCCCGGGCATGAAACGGATGGGCTGCGTAGGACAGCGCCAGCCACACATTCACATCGGGCAAGTCGCCCGTGGCCAGCCGCCATGAGGCGGGCACCTCAGCGACTTTGAAGGATTTGGCGGGCTCGCTCATCGTCTTCTTGAGTGAGGATGTCAGACAAGCCGGCAGAGGTGAGTTGGCTGGGCTGCACGCGCATGGGTGCAGTGCCGGTGATCAGCGGACGCGCCTGAAAGCGCTGTTGGGCATCCACCAGATCGCGGGCGGACAGCCCTTTTTCAACCAATTCCACCACCAAGTCGCGCAAGGACCTGCCCTCTTGCGCCGCACGGGTTTTGAGGTGCTTGAACAGCGGGTCTGGCAGGTCGAGGGTGGTGCGCATGGCGTCAGTTTCGCACAAAAACATATTTGTGCGCAATGGGTTTGACCACACTCAATGCCTGAAGTGCCTCACACCCGTGAACACCATCGCCACGCCGCGTTCATTGGCGGCGTCAATCACTTCTTGGTCGCGCATCGAGCCGCCGGGCTGAATCACGCAGGTGGCACCTTGGTCCACCACCACGTCCAAGCCGTCGCGGAACGGGAAAAACGCGTCGCTGGCCACCGCCGTGCCCTGCAAACTCAAGGACGCATGACCGGCCTTGATGGCGGCAATGCGCGCTGAATCCAAACGGCTCATTTGACCGGCCCCCACGCCCATGGTCATGCCGTTGGCGACAAACACAATCGCGTTGCTCTTCACGTACTTGGCCACTTTCCACGCGAACAACAGGTCTTGCATTTGCGCCGGGCTGGGATGCTGGTTGGTTACCACTTGCATGTCCGCCAGGGTCAGCACATGGTTGTCGGCAGTTTGCATCAAGAGGCCCGAGCCCACGCGCTTCACATCCACCAGGTTGTGACCATTCGCCCAAGGGTTGTCGCCACCAGGCGGCAAAGCAATTTGCAGCACCCGCACATTGGCTTTGGTTTGCAACTGTTGCAGCGCGTCGCCGGTAAAGGAGGGCGCCATCAACACTTCCACAAACTGTTGGCCCAGCGCTTGCACCGCAGGCAAATCCACTGGGCAATTGAAAGCGATGATGCCGCCAAACGCCGACGTGGGGTCGGTTTGATACGCCTTTTTGTAGGCGCTCAAGGCGTCTTCGGCCACCGCCACGCCGCATGGGTTGGCGTGTTTGACGATGACGCAAGCGGGCGTGTCAAAACTCTTCACGCATTCCCAAGCCGCATCCGCGTCGGCGATGTTGTTGAAGGACAGTTCTTTGCCTTGCAACTGACGCGCTGTGACCAACGAACCAGGCGCGGGGTGCGTGTCTTGGTAGAAGGCGGCCAATTGGTGCGGGTTCTCGCCATAACGCAGGTCTTGCAACTTGATGAAGCGGCCATTGGCTTGGCCCGGAAACAAGCTGCGTTGCTCGGTTTCTAAATTCAAGGACGACAAATAGTCGCTGATGGCGCCGTCGTAGTTGCTGATGCGGTTGAAGGCGGCCACCGCGAGTTTGAAGCGGGTGTTATCGCTCAAGCCGCCGTTGGCCTGCCATTCATCGATCACCGCTTGGTATTGCAAGGGGTCGGTCAGCACCGCCACGTGTTTCCAATTTTTCGCAGCGCTGCGCACCATGGCGGGGCCGCCAATGTCGATGTTTTCAATCGCGTCATCCAAGGTGCAATCGGGCTTGGCCACGGTGGCCTCAAACGGGTAGAGGTTGACCACCAACAGGTCGATGGTTTCAATGCCGTGGTCTTGCAGCGCCTGCATGTGTTCGGGCAGATCGCGCCGCGCCAGCAAGCCGCCGTGCACTTTGGGGTGCAAGGTTTTCACGCGGCCATCGAGCATTTCGGGAAAGCCCGTCAGGTCGGCCACTTCTCGCACCGGCAAACCTTGCGCACTCAGCAGTTGCGCGGTGCCGCCTGTTGAAATGAGCTTGACGCCCAATTTGTGCAGGGCTTGGGCGAGTTCAACCACATCGGTTTTATCGGACACGGAAATCAGGGCATTCATGAAGAGTCTTTCAAGGGGCGGCCAGCGCCCAGTATGCAGTGCAGTTACAGCAGCTTGTGTTCGCCGAGTTTTTTGCGCAAGGTGTTGCGGTTCAGGCCCAACCAAGCGGCGGCTTTGGACTGGTTGCCATCGGCGTGTTTCATCACCACATCGAGCAATGGTTTTTCCACAAAGCGAATCATCAGATCGTGCAGTGCCTCGGGCTCTTCACCACGCAAGTCTTTGAAGTAGCCTTCCACGCTGTGGCGCACCACGTCTTCGATGTTTTTCTTGCTCATTCAGCAGTCTCCAAGATGCCGGGGGCGGCGATGGGCACCAAGCGGTCGCCATGTTCTGCCACACGATCAAAGTAATGCGCCACAGCTGCCAGTTGGGCGTCGCAATCGTCAATGCGGTTCATGGTTTGGCGAAAGGCGGTGGCGTCCACCAAACCTTGCGTGTACCAAGCGATGTGTTTGCGCGCGCTGCGCACGCCGATGTGGGCCCCGTACAAGCTGTAGTGGTCTTGCAAATGGTGCAGCAACAAGCGCTTGACCTCGGCCACCAAGGGCGGTGCCAGCAAGGTGCCGTGCTGCAAGAAATGGTCGATCTCGCGAAAAATCCAAGGTCGGCCTTGGGCCGCGCGGCCAATCATCACGGCATCTGCGCCGGTGGCTTGCAACACCGCTTGGGCTTTATGGGGTGAATCGATGTCGCCATTGGCCACCACCGGAATACCCACAGCGGCTTTCACCTGCGCGATGCTGTCGTACTCGGCTTGGCCTTTGTAGCCTTGCTCGCGGGTGCGGCCATGCACCGTGATCATTTGCACGCCCGCGCTCTCGGCTTGACGCGCAATAGACACCACGTTGCGGTGCGCGTCGCTCCAACCGGTGCGCATCTTCAGGGTGACGGGGGCGCCATAAGGCTGGGCCGCATCCACCACCGCTTGCACAATGGACAAGGCCAGTTCTTCGTCTTGCATCAGTGCCGAACCGGCCCACTTGTTGCACACCTTTTTGGCGGGGCAACCCATGTTGATGTCGATGATTTGCGCGCCGCGTTCGATGTTGTAGCGGGTCGCCTCGGCCATCATCTGCGGCTCGGTGCCCGCAATTTGCACCGCGATGGGGCCGCTTTCACCGTCGTGGTTGGCGCGACGCGAGGTCTTCAAACTGTTCCACAGGTCGGGGCGCGAGGTGACCATTTCACTCACGGCATAGCCCGCGCCGAGCTGTTTGGCCAGCATGCGAAAAGGCCTGTCGGTGACGCCCGCCATGGGAGCCGCAAACACAGCGTTGCTTGTCTCGTAAGGACCAATGCGCATAAAAGGAAGAGTCAGACCTGCTTAAAAAGGAGGCACGATTCTAGCCACGTCCCCAGACGTTTAGAACTTTTATTTTTTTAGCGTATTCATGGGTTTTGCGCCCTCTTACACTGCACCAATCATGGATTTTTTCTTGCAAACCCTCTTGACAAACATGGCCACACCAGAGTGGGGGTTGGCCGTTTTGTTCGTTTGCGCGGTGTTGGCAGCCACCTTGTTGCCCATGGGCTCCGAGCCGGTTTTGTTGGCCTTGCTGTCCTTTCACCCCCAGTTGCTTTGGCCCGCCTTGTTGGTGGCCACAGTGGGCAACACCTTGGGCGGGGCCATCGGTTGGTGGATGGGTTGGGGTGCCGAGCGCTTGATGGCGAAGCACGTGCACCAAGACCACGTCACCATCCACATGCGTGCATTGCGTTGGTTAGAACGCATTGGACCCGCAGCGTGTTTGGGTGCGTGGTTGCCCATCATTGGCGACCCGCTGTGTGTGGTGGCCGGTTATTTGCGCTTGCCGTTTTGGCCTTGTGTGGCTTTCATGGCCGTGGGCAAGGCGCTGCGATACGCGATGTTGGTCTGGGGCTGGGCTTGGCTGGTCGGCTTGTTTTGAGGTTCAAGCGCCCATCCACCAAAACGCCGCCTGCACATAGAGCGGAATGCCCACCAAAATATTGAGCGGAAATGTCATGCCCAAGGACATGCCAAAGTAAAGCGATGGATTGGCCTCTGGAATAGCTTGGCGCAACACAGCGGGCACAGCAATATAAGACGCACTGGCCGACAACACCATCAACAACGCCAAATCACCAGGATTCATGTTCAACCAGCCGCCGACCACCATGGCCAAGCTGGCATGGACGGCCGGGGCCAGCAATGCATAGAGGAACAAAGTCACTGGTTGCCCTTTCAACTTGCCCATGTTGCGTGCAGCCAGCAAGCCCATGTCCAGCAAAAAGAAAGCCAGCATGCCTTTGAACAAATCCACCGAAAAAGGCTTCATCACTTCTTGGCCTTGTTCGCCAGAGAAAAAACCAATCAACATGGCACCCAACAGCAGCAACTGCGCCCCATCGGTCAGGGCTTCATGCCAGACATGGCCCATGCCCGACACTTGCGGGGTGGCTTGCAAGCTGCTGCCGGTGTTGGCGCTGCGCATCTCAGCGCGGGCCTTGTTGGCCA
>JBIIPF010000005.1:0-20753 GCA_044342755.1 Limnohabitans sp.
TGACCAAGCACTTCAAGCGAGCATTTTTTTAAAAAGCGTGGCGCACCGTTTGGACTGATGCCGTCGCCTCCAGCGGGCAGGCTTACAGCGATCAATACTGCTTGGGAGCAGACAATTCTTCAAACAACTGGGTGTAAATTTTGTAACGCCCTGCGTCAATCAAGCCCTGTGACAAAGCGGTTCGAACGCCGCATTCCGGTTCGTGCACATGCGTGCAGTTGTAGAACTTGCAACCACCTGTATGCGTGCCAATATCGGGCATGCCAGCCGCCAAATCGGTGGGCGGAATATGGTGCAAGCCAAATTCTTGAAAACCCGGGGAGTCCATGAGGGCTGCCGTTTTCGCCTCGTCCATCCAATACCAGGTGGTGGACGTGGTGGTGTGTTTGCCTGACTGCAAGGCCTTGGAGATGATGTTGGTGGCCGCATTGGCTTGAGGCACCAAGCGGTTGATCAGGGTGCTTTTGCCAGCGCCCGAAGGCCCCAGCACCAAGGTTACCCGGTGGGCCAATTCGGCTTCCAAGGCGGCCAAGGTGTGATCATGACCTTTGAGACCCAGCGGCAGCACCACCGTGCCAAAGTCGCGGTAGGCTTGCAAACGCGCCCAGGCCTTGTCAAACGGTTCTTTCAAGTCTTGCTTGTTCAGTGCAATCAAGGTTCGGATGCCGGCCTGCTGCGCGGCAATCAAAGCACGCGCCACTTGACTTTCTGAAAAATCGGGCTCGGCGGCCACCAGCACCAGCACCTGGTCCAGGTTGGCGGCAAACGATTTGCTGCGGATGTCGTCTTGGCGGTAGAACAAATTGCGCCGGGTCTCTACCGCTTCGATGCTGCCTTCGTCTTCGCTGGGCGACCATTGCACCTGGTCGCCCACCACGGCTTGGTTTTTCTTGCCACGCGGATGGCACAAACGCCGCTCGCCCTGAACATCTTCGACCACCACATGCCGACCGTGGCTGGCCACCACGCGGCCCCATTGCGTCATGCGGTCAAGCGAGCCAGGCGCTGCGAAGCGGGCGGGTGCGAATGGTAAAAGGCCACATACAGCGGATCGGGCGTCAATGTAGAGGCGTTGTCTTGATATAGCTTGAGCAGGGCTTGGCGCAGATCTTGACCGCTGGCATGCGCGCAGGCAAAGGCATCGGCTTCAAACTCGTGCTGGCGCGACTTGATGGCGTTCAATGGCGTGGTGATGAAGGTGACCAAGGGCACGACTTGCATGAACAACAACAAAGCCAAAGCGTTGTTGGAAGAGGCTAAATGGGGTTGCACGCCCAAGCCGGTGTAGAACCAGACTTGGGTGCTGAGCCAACCCAAAGCCGCCATGCCCACCAAGCTGACGGCAAAGCCGCGCAGCATGGATTTGGGGATGTGGTTGAGTTTGGCGTGGCCCAACTCATGGGCCAACACGGCTTCCATTTCAGACGGGCTGAGTTGCTTGAGCAAGGTGTCGAAAAACACCACCCGTTTTTGCTTGCCCAGGCCAGTGAAAAACGCATTGGAATGCGCGGATCGGCGGCTGCCATCCATGACAAAAAAACCATCCGATTTGAAACCCGTGCGTTGCATCAAGGCGTCCACTCGGGCTTGCAATTGCGCATCGTCCAACGGTTGAAATTTGTTGAACAAGGGCATGATGTAGTTGGGTGCCAACCACATCACAAACAATTGGTATGACACCAGCAAAGCCCAAGCCAGCAGCCACCATTGATCACCGCCTGATTCCATGAGCCACAGGATGGCCCACACCAAAGGCAGGCCCAAGACCACCCCCAGCGCCGTGCCTTTGACCAAATCACTCAACCACAAACCCACGGTCATGTTGTTGAAGCCGAAATGTTGCTCCACTTTGAAGGTTTGGTAATAAGACAGCGGCAAGTTCACCAAGCCACTGATGAGCATGAAGCCCATCACCAACAGCAGTTGCTGCAACATGCCGCTCCCACTGACCTCAACCAACCAAGCATCCAGGGCGCCCAGACCGCCCAGCAAAGTCCAAACCAACAACATGCCTGCGTCAATGGCCAAATCCCAGTGCCCCAAGCGCAGTTTGGCCAAGGTGTAGTCGGCGGCTTTTTGATGCGCTGGCAGACTGATGACTTCCTTGAAAGCTTCTGGAACCGAAGAACGGTGAAGCGAGACATGACGAATTTGGCGGTGCGCCAACCAAAGTTTGAGCAGCAAATTCAGGGTTAAAAAGCCTGCAAATGCCAAGGTGAAAGAGGTGCTTGTGTTCATGGTGCGAGTTTAGGTCTTTTTGTATTCCTCACGCTGCCAGCGCTTTTGCAGATCAGCTAGGTGCTTTCATGGACAATCTGCCAATGAATGCCCCCACTGAAACTGCTGCGTCCGACATCCCCGCCATCCTAGACAAGTCCGATCAAAACCTGGTTTGGCTCGATTGTGAAATGTCCGGCTTGGACCCTGAAAAAGAGCGTCTGCTGGAAATTGCGGTGGTCATCACCGGACCCCATTTGTCGCCACGCATCGAGGGGCCGGTGATCGTGATCCATCAACCGGACACCTTGCTCAATGGCATGGATGCTTGGAACAAGGGCACCCATGGCAAAAGCGGCTTGATCGACAAAGTGAAGACTTCCACCGTGGATGAAGCGCAAGCCGAGGAGGTGTTGATCGCTTTCTTGAAAAAATATGTCAGCAAAGGCGCCACCCCCATGTGCGGCAACACCATCAGCCAAGACCGGCGGTTTTTGGTCAAGTACATGCCCAAATTCGAGGCTTGGTTTCACTACCGCAATATCGATGTGAGCACGCTCAAAGAGTTGTCCAAACGCTGGAAGCCTGAGGTTTATGCGGCTTTCAAAAAGCGTCAAAAGCACACGGCTTTGGCCGATGTACACGAGTCGATTGATGAACTCGAGCACTACCGCACACATTTATTGAAGACGTAAGAATTCGTTTAAGCCTTTGAAACGAAATTCATTTCCATGCGAGAATACCCTAAGTCGTGATTCAAACTCCCGACTTTGTTACATCTGCCTCACACCTTGGGTTCACATTGAACCGCGTTGCAAACACATTGCAGCATGCTTTGTTTGAAGGTTGATGTTTTTTCCAACCTTTGAATGGAGCCACCTCACCTTTTCAGGTGGTGGTTAAAACATGATTGACGATTTGAATTCCCACGCCTTGGCCGACACCCTGTTGGATCACACCACACCTGACGTTGCCGAACCTAGCAGCGTGACACCCACAGCCAAAGCGCCTGTCAACAACGCCTTTGCAGACATGGGCTTGGCCCCAGAACTGCTGGCTGCGCTGAAAGACCTGAACTTCACCACACCCACCACCGTGCAAACCAAAGCCATTCCGCTGGCTTTGCAAGATGACGCGTCCAAGCCTTCCATCGATTTGCTGGTGTCTAGCCAAACTGGCAGCGGCAAAACCGCTGCGTTCTTGTTGCCTGTGTTGCACACCTTGCTGGTGGAGCGCCAAGCCCAAGAGCAAGCCGAAGCCCAAGAATGGGGCCAAAAAGTGGCTGAGGCCAGAGCTAGGGGCGAAGAGTTGCCTAAAAAAGCACGCCGCAAAAACCCCACCGACAACCGCCACGTGAAACCTGCCGTGCCCGGTGCTTTGATTTTGTGCCCCACCCGCGAATTGGCCCAACAAGTGGCCAAGGACGCCATCGATTTGGTGCGCCATTGCCGTGGCATTCGCGTGGCTTGTGTGGTGGGCGGCATGCCTTACGCCATGCAAATCGCCCGTTTGCACAATGCCGATTTGGTGGTTGCCACCCCCGGTCGTTTGCTCGACTTGCAGCGCTCCAAGCAACTGCACTTGAACAAAGTGCAATTTTTGGTGGTGGACGAAGCCGACCGCATGCTGGACTTGGGCTTTGCCGATGACTTGGCCGACATCCACAAACTCACCGAACAGCGTCGCCAAACCATGATGTTCAGCGCCACGTTTGCGCCCCGCATTCAGCAGTTGGCGGTTCGCATCATGCGCACGCCTCAGCGCGTGCAGATCGACACACCCCAAGAAAAACACAACAACATCAAGCAGATTTTGTTCTGGGCCGACAACGCCCAGCACAAACGCAAGCTGTTGGACCACTGGTTGCGCGACACCAGCATCGACCAAGCCATTGTGTTTGCCAGCACCCAAATCGAATGCGACGCCTTGGCCGAAGACCTGCAGCAGGTGGGCTTTTCCTCTGTCGCCTTGCACGGCGCGCTCAGCCAAGGTCTGCGCAACCGCCGTTTGCAAGCCTTTCGCGATGGCCGCGTGCAAATTTTGGTGGCCACCGATGTCGCTGCGCGAGGCTTGGATGTGCCCAGCATCAGCCACGTCTTCAACTTCGGTCTGCCCATGAAGCAAGAAGACTATGTGCACCGCATTGGACGCACCGGTCGTGCTGGCCGCGACGGCTTGGCCGTCACCTTCGCCGAGTGGCGCGATCGCCGCAAGATTTTGGACATCGAGCATTTCACCCAGCAACCCCTGGCCTCTGAAATGATTCCTGGTTTGGAGCCCACGCAACGCGCCCCACGAGCACCTTCACACGAACCTCGCCGAGGCGCTTCCAAGCCAGGCTTTGGCGGCAAGCCAGGTGCTGGACGTGGATTTGCCGGCCCCAAACGTGGCAGCAGTTTCAAGCCACGCAGCGGCCCACGACCTTGAAGCCTGTCGCAGTGCGGACTGCCTTCATGGCTTTGAAAGCCGTTCCCATGCAAGCTTGGCCCTGTGGTTGTTGTTCTATTGCAAATGGTGGCTGACTTCCTGTGGCCATTTGTAAATTAGTTCCTTGTGATTAACTTGGCGAAAATAGACAATGCCTTCATCGTCTTTTTTAAATAGGTATGAAATGATTTCATCAGTAATTTTTTGATTTTTTTCAATTAAATCAAGAGGTTCAGTAAAAAAGTTAATTCACAAATTTAATCTTTGCTAAGATGCAGATCAAGGAGCAAGCATGGCCAATCCATCAGAATCATTAGAGAGTGTTGTCATCGGCGACGGCGTTGTCGTGAAAGGTGCGTTCACCGTTCCTGCCAAAGCTGTCATCAATGGGGTCATTGAAGGTGACTTGACCGCAGAAGAGGTGCTGATCGGCCCCACGGGTCGGATCACAGGCCGTGTGTCTGCCAAGATCATTGATGTGCGTGGTCAATTGCACAACACCATCGTCAGTGAAAAAAGCCTCATCGTGCGCTCTACCGGCAAGATCGTCGGCAAGATTCATTACTCTGAAATTGAAATTGAAAAGGGTGGCGAGATTGAAGGCGCCTTGAGCCAAGGTGCTGAGCCAAGTCCGACAGTGACCACGACGGCCCCTGTTGCCCAAGCTGCCACGCCTGTCACGCCAGCACCCAATGCTGGCGCTGTGCAGGGCAAACCCCCCCAGCCCGGGAACTGATCGTTCCACCAACTGGCCATGTTGTCGCTTCGCTCTTATTGGACCCATCTGCGTCGCTTGCCTGCCTTTGTCAGGCAGGTTTGGTCGCGTGACTATCAAGATGTCAAGCTCATCATGGAGCAAAACGGCGACCTGAAGTATTTCAATGTGCCCGCTGTTTTTCAGCGCGTGATGGCGCGTGGTGCGGTGGTCACCAGTTTGGGTTTGGTCGGCACCATCGTGGTCCTCACCGCCACCTCCTTGTTGCTGGGTGTAAGCCGTGCACGTTTAGAGCGCTCTCATGAAGAGGTTTACCGCGCCTTGCTAAGCAGCACAGCCGACGGTAGCAGTGAAGATGCCTCTTTGAGCGAGGAGCAAATGGTCACGCTGGCTCAAACCATCCGGGACCGGGACATGAGCATTCGCCGTTTCGTGGAAACGTCGATGGTCACGGTTTCTGAAGAAAACGACACCCTCAAAGCGCAGCTTGAAACTTCTGGATTGACTGAAAAAATCGTCAAGATCATCCAACAGAACTCGGCGAATGGTGGTTTCAGTTTGGATACCGATTTGCAATCCAACCCACTGCTGAGCGGCAAGGTGGCGGACGAGTTGGCCACCAACCGTGCTTTGCGCGAGGTTTTGTATGCCTTGCCCAATAAAATGCCGGTTGCCAATTTCAATGTATCTTCTGATTTTGGTATTCGCAAACACCCTTTGTCAGGCAAGTCGCATTTCCACACAGGCCTCGACTTGATGAGTCAAACCGGGGACGACAAAGTATTTGCCGTCAAGGCTGGCGTGGTGGTGATGGCTGAGTTCCATCCCCAGTACGGCAACACCGTGGTGCTTCGCCATCTGAACGGTGTGGAGTCCCTCTACGCTCACTTGGCTCAATTGGCGGTTAAAGTAGGTGATAAAGTAACCACGGAAAGTTTGTTGGGTTACATTGGCAATACTGGCGCATCATCGACTGGCAAACATCTTCACTTGGAGATTTTGGTCGGAGGCTATCCAGTCAACCCCCAAAAAGTAATTCGCACAGCGCAGTATGTTCAACAAATCCAAAACAGCCAACAATAATTCAAGCAGTCCGGCATCTCAGGAAAATCCACCTGCGGTGCCGTCTTCGACTGGAATGCCAGCAGAGACAACACCTGTCGCCCAACCTCCGAGAAACAACATGATGGACATCATTTCTTCCAATGCCACCAAGCCCTCCATCCTCAGCGAAGGTTTTTCTTTTCGTGGCGAAATATCCGCCAAGGGTGCCATCCATGTAGAAGGCTCCTTGAACGGGCAGGTGCAGGTTGATGAACTCACCATTGGTTCCCGCGGCCAAGTTGAAGGCGTGGTCACATGTTCCAGCTTGCACATCAAGGGCAAGTTTTCGGGCACAGCCACTTGCAGCGAATTGATTGTCACCTCTTCCGCTTCCGTTGATGGCCACGTGGTTTACCAGACCCTGTCCGTCCAAAAAGGCGCATCCATCAAAGGCGAGTTGCTGCTGGTCAAATAACCCAGAGCAAACCTTTTCAAAGGGTTTGAATGTCGGACGTTTCTCAAATAGATGGAAATGCAGTTCGATTGCGGCGAGAGTCCCTCAGCTTGGGGCTTGCTGATGTGGCTACCCGTGCGTGTTTGTCTGTGAAGCAAGTTCGGCAAATCGAAGAAGGGGGCATGACCGCCTTCTACAGTGAAACCGTCAAATTGACAGCCGCTCGCAAAGTGGCTGGGTTGCTCAGCTTGCCTGAAGCTGAGTTGTTTGGACAGATTCAGCCCCAGACAGACACCCATCTTGATGACACACCTGACGAAAGCCTCGATCAGGATGTGTCGATCATCAGCCCCCCTGTTGAATCCCGATTTGGCGGAGGATTGAATACGCAGCATGCCCCGATCACCCGCAGTGAAGCCCTGCATGTGTTGGCGCAACCCCCAGAACATCTGGACGAAGAAGCCACGGTCACTGCTGCACCTGAGCCTGACAAAACAGCCCCTGCTGTGACCGCGCCCACCATGGCTGTCGCCAGCGCAGCCATCGAACCCAGTCCCTTGGTCAATTTGCCAAACGCCTCCTCGTCACCGCAGGCATCTGACACTGCTTCATCATCCGATGCGTCCGCGCCCAAAGACACGGTTGAAACCCCCGGCAGTGGCTATCTGTTGAAAATTTTGGCGTTGTTCATCGTGGCCTTGGCGGCCGCGGCTTTGCTCAAACCCAAAGCAGCAGAAGACCTACCAGCGCCACCCCCTGCCGCAGAGGCGCCTGCAGAGCCTACATCTGCGCCAGTGCCCCCTGTGGAGAGCAATGCGGCCATGGAGTCGGTTGCGCCGCCGCCGGTCTTGGAAAACAAACCTTTGGCCGCTGAAAACAAGTTGGCGCCTTCAACTGCCGTGCCCAAAACGGACATCAAGCCAGCAGCTTCCTCGCCCTCAACACCAGAAGCCAAGCCAGAAACCACACCCAAAGCTGCTGACGCTGGCAATTGAGGCAGGGCTTTCAGTCCTTTGCACCCATGGCCAGTGCGGCGGTGCGTGAATCTTCTCGGTGCTTGGCAGACACGCCTTCCAAGCGCCAGCCGCTCATGTGTTGCATGGCCAAAGACTGCAGACCTTCGATCCAAGCAGGGCTGTCGTTCAAACATTCAATGTAGTGAAACTGGCTGCCACCGTCTTCCAGAAAAGCGGCTTTGACTTCCATGGCGATTTCTTCCAAAGTTTCCAGGCAGTCGCCCACAAAGCCGGGACACACGATATCGACCGACTTGGTGCCATCCTTGGCCAACTGCCGCACCGTCGGTTCGGTGTAGGGCTCGAGCCATTTGGCCTTGCCAAAGCGCGACTGGAAACACACCTTGTAGTCTTCTTTGCGAAGTGACAGCGCCTCGGCCAACAAGCGGGCGGTTTTGTGGCATTCACAGTGGTACGGGTCGCCCAGTTGCAGCGTGCGGGCAGGCACGCCATGAAAGCTCATGACCAGCTGTTCGGAGCGGCCGTGAACGGCCCAATGGGCTTGGATTTTGGCGGCCAGGGCTTGGATGTAGCCAGAGTGATCGTGGTAATGATTCACGAAACGAAATTCGGGCAGTTGGCGTGTGCGCAAGCCCCAGTGGTAGACCGCATCCAACACGCTGGCCGTGGTGGTGGCCGAGTACTGGGGGTAGGCGGGCAAGACCAACACGCGGTTAACGCCCTGGGCTTTCAATTCGTCCAGCACCTGCGGAATGGCATCGGAGCCATAGCGCATGGCAAAACGCACTTGCACTTGGGCAGGATCGAATGTGGCTTGCAAGGCCTGCGCTTGCCGTTGCGTCCAAACCTTCAAGGGCGAGCCTTCGCTGGTCCAGATGCTGGCGTATTTGTGGGCTGATTTGGCGGGGCGCACCCGCAAAATGATGCCGTGCAAGATGGCCAGCCAGAGCAAACGGGGGATTTCCACCACCCGCGCATCGCTTAAAAACTCGGCCAAATAACGCCGCAAAGCCGAAGCGGTGGGGGCGTCTGGGGTGCCCAAATTGCAATACAAGATGGCGGTTTTGGCAGCCTGACCGTGCTTGTATGGCGGCTCGGCGGCAAATCGGGGTGTTGAAGTCATGCGGTATTTTCCTTCATGTTCAAGACATCAAGGCTTGCGCCGCGGCATACCCCGAGCGAACTGCACCTTCCAAGGTGGCAGGGTAGGGACCGCCCACATGGTCGCCACACGCCCACACGCCCTTGGCCACCTGCATGGCCGGGCGTTGCAAGCCCGGGGTGCAGGCAAAGGTGGCGCGTTTTTCCACCACCGTGGTCAGCCATGTCAGCGACAGGCCGAGTTGCTGCTGGGCTTGCTGCAAAACCTTGGCTGTGACAGCGTCGCGCTCCAGCGTGCAGTCGCTCACCACCATGGCCACCAAGCCTTGCATGTCTGGCGTACCGACCAAACGACCTTTGTCAAAAGCAAACTGCGCAGGCGATTGGTGGTCATGGCGAAGTGCCAACATGGGGGATGGCCAAATGAAGGGTGTTGTGCTGCGTGCATAGACCGTGGCAATGGCGGTGTGTTGCAAGGATTGAGCTTGCAAGGCCCAAGAAGGCGCCACGCTCTGTGCCAGCTCGGCGGCTTGCCAAGCCGGGCAGGCCAGCAGCACCTGACCTTCGGGCAGTTTGCTGACCCGTTCACCCAAGACAACTTCCGCCCCATGTGATTGCAACCACGACAAGGCGGCGTCCGGCAACAACTGGCTCAAGTCGGTTCGGGGTATCAAGGTGTCGCTGCTGCCAGCTCCGGACAGCAAAGCATCTTTCAGCACTCTTAAAAACACCTTGCCACTGGCATGTTCGCTGGTTAAATTCAAAGCAGACACGCACAAGGGTTCAATGAGTTGTTGCATCACTGGCGCGGGCAAGCCTTGGCAGAGCTGACCAACCGTGGTGGACGCATCACACACAAAGCCTGCGTTTTGCCAAACTTGGGCCCGCCGCAAAAAGGCCCATCTGTCCCGCCAAGACCAGCCTTTGGCTGTGGCCACGCCCAGCAGCACGTTCAAGGGCGCAGGCAGTTGGGGCAACCGCAATCCTTGGCCGTCTAAAAACCGCAGATCCAAGGTTTGCCGGTGAAAACACTGGTCGGTGTTCACGCCCAAGGTTTTCATCAGCCCCAAGGTGCTGGTGTAAGCGCCAATCAGGATATGTTGGCCGTTGTCCAAGGCCAAACCGTCGTGCAAAACGCGTCTGGCACGGCCGCCAAGCTGGGGTGCGGCTTCCAGCAAGCGCACCCTGAAACCGAGCTGGGTGGCACGCACGGCTGCTGCCAAACCCGCCCAGCCACCGCCGACCACGGTGACAGTTTTCAAAAGCGTCCCAAGGCTTGCATTTTCCAGGCCAGCCAAAGTTTGCGTGCTGGGGTCAGCGCCACGCGCTGACGAAGGACTGGAAATTGAGCGGCTTCAATTTCACGCAACAAGGTTCGGTAGATACTGGCCATCATCAGGCCTGGTTTTTGGCTGCGACGATCGACCGAGGGCAACAAGCCCAAGGCTTGCTCGTAATACCCATGGGCGCGCTCTGCTTGGAACTGCATCAGAGATTGAAAAGCGGCGCTGTCGCGGCGTTGCAAAAGATCTTGTGCTTTCACATCAAAGCGCTGCAACTCGTCAACCGGCAGGTAAATCCGCCCGCGCAGCGCGTCCTCGCCCACATCGCGAATGATGTTGGTGAGTTGAAAGGCCAGCCCCAAAGTGTGGGCGTATGCCGTGGTGGCGTCATCGGTTTGTCCAAAAATATTGGCAGCCACTTCGCCCACTATCCCTGCCACCAAATGGCAATAGGACTGCAAGCCAGGAAAGTCCAGATACCGTGTTTGGTTCAAGTCCATTTGGCAGCCTGCAATCACTTGCTGCAAATGGTCTTGTGTGATGTTGTAGTCAGCCGCCAAAGGCATCAGGGCTTGCATCACCGGATGTTGCGCTTGGCCGGCAAAGCTGCGGGACACCTCCAGCTGCCACCAATGCAGTTTTTGAGCAGCCACGCTGGGGTCTTGCACCTCGTCCACCACGTCGTCCACTTCACGGCAAAACGCATAAAACGCGGTGATGGCAGCACGTCTTGGCGCCGGTAGAAACAAAAAAGCGTAATAGAAACTGCTGCCCGATGCGGCGGCTTTTTCTTGGACATAGTGCTGGGGCGTCATGGCCGAGATTGTGGCATCCAGCAAGCGCGCCAAGCCATCAGCAGCAGGTCGGGGGCTTTGATTTGAGGGCGATCGACACGGGTATCCATGGCTTGGGATTTTTCCAAGATGCGCAAACCGCCTTGCACCACCAGGCGCAATTCCCAGCCGGCGCGCCCCGGCACCCGGTGCACCAGGGGTGCACCTTGCAGCATCAAGGCTTTGGCGAAAGCCATCTCCTCTTGAAGATCCGCGTTCTCGGGCAGGTAATAGCGGCCACGCGGTGTATCCACACTCAGGTCTTGCCAAAAATTGATGAGTTGCAAGGCGCTGCAAACCGCGTCGCTTTGTTGCAAAGAAACGGCATCCTCCACGCCGTAGAGATGCAGCAACAAGCGGCCAATCGGGTTGGCCGAGCGGCGGCAATAGTCCAGCAACTCGTCGCGGCTGGCATAGCGCCTGGCTTGACAGGTGTAGTCAACATCTTGTGAAAACGCGTCCAACAAGTCCAACAGCAAGGGCACGGGCAGGTCAAAGGCCTGCACTTGGCCACGCAAGGCCTTCAGCATTTGTGGCCATTGCGGGCTGAGAAAGGCAGGATCTGCCAGGCATTGCTGCAGGTCTTGTCGCAGGGTTTGCAGGGCCGTCAACCGTGCTTGAGGCGAGGCATCCCCTTCATCCGCCAAGTCATCGGCTGTGCGGGCGAAGTGGTAAATGGCTTGGATCGGCGGCCGCAAATGGGGCGGGCACAGCACAGAAGCGACTGGAAAGTTCTCGTAATGGTGGACAGATTGCATGGTTTTTAGATTGTCGCTTGACAGTCTGGGGTCTGAGAATTAGATTACTAACCAGTCAGTCATTAATTTTCAGGAATTCCCCATGCTCCGTTTTTTAGCCACCCCGC
Organism: Limnohabitans sp.; assembly: GCA_044342755.1. GTDB lineage: Bacteria > Pseudomonadota > Gammaproteobacteria > Burkholderiales > Burkholderiaceae_C > Limnohabitans. The sequence continues at coordinate 11,917 of JBIIPF010000005.1, forward strand.
TGTTGTTGGTCGCGGTGTCCTTGGTCGCTTGTTCGCCCCCGCCCAAATCCGAAGAGCCGGTTCGTGCCGTCAAGTTGTTGCAGGTTGGCGCGAGCAATTTGTCTTTCAGCACAAGCTATGCAGGTGAGGTCAAGGCCCGTGTCGAGTCGCGCTTGGGCTTTCGGGTCAGCGGCAAATTGGTGACCAGGCGGGTTGAGCTGGGCCAACAGGTCCGCGCCGGACAACTCTTGGCAGAAATTGACCCACAAGACTATCGACTGTCAGTCGATGAAGCCAAAGCACAGTTGAACGCTGCCCAGACCAACCGGGATCTGGCGGCCGCAGACTTCAAGCGTTTCAAGGAATTGCGAGACAAGGAGTTCATCAGCAGTGCAGAACTCGAGCGGCGCGACAGTCAATTCAAAGCCGCGCAAGCCCAGTTTGAGCAAGCCCAAGCCCAATATGCCGGCCGCGGCAACCAGCTCAGCTACAGCAAATTGGTGGCCGACAAAGCTGGCGTGATCACAGGGATTGATGCAGAAGTGGGTCAAGTGTTGAGTGCGGGCATGCCCGTGGTTCGGTTGGCACAACACGGGCAGCGGGATGTCTTGTTTGCGGTGCCCGAGGACAAAGTGGCGACTTTGCGCTTGGGGGAAGGGGTTGAGGTCAAACTCTGGGGCTCGTCGCCAGCCCAAGCCGCCAAAATTTATGAAATTGCCGCAAGTGCCGATCCCGTCACCCGGACATTTTCAGTTCGCGCTGCGCTGAGCAACCCCCAAGCGGCGCTGGGCAGCACGGCCACAGTCACCCTTAGCAACAGCCAACCAGCCCACCAAGCCATCACCTTGCCGACCACCGCCATTCGCCAAGAGGGTGGCAAAACCATGGTGTGGGTGCTAGACCCGGCCAGCATGACACTGCGTTCGCAAAACATTGAAGTCATCAACATTCAGGGCAATGAAGTGGTCGTGAAATCCGGTTTGCAAGCGGGCCAGCAAGTGGTGGCCGCAGGTGTGCACGTGTTGTCGCCGGGGCAAAAAGTCAGTATTTACCAAGCCCCGGGTGCCCAACCATGAACGGCGAGCCGCACAGCCGCTTCAATCTTTCAGCCTGGGCCTTGAGCCACCCGGCTTTGACCCGCTACCTGATGCTGGTGTTGATGCTGCTGGGCGTCGCAGCATATTTTCAACTGGGGCAAGACGAAGATCCGCCATTCACCTTCCGCGCCATGGTGGTGCGCACCTACTGGCCAGGCGCCACAGCCCAGCAAGTGGCCGAACAAGTCACCGACAAACTAGAACGCACCCTGCAAGAAGCGCCCTACGCCGACAAGATACGCAGTTATTCCAAACCCGGCGAATCGCAAATCATTTTCCAAATCAAGGACTCGTCCAAAGCCGCCGATGTGGCCGATGTTTGGTACCAGGTGCGCAAAAAAATTGGCGACATGCGCTACACCCTGCCGCAAGGCGTGCAGGGGCCGTTTTTCAACGATGACTTTGGCGACGTTTACGGCGTGATTTACGCGCTGTCTTCAGACGGCTTCAGCCCGGCCGAAATGAGAATCGAGGCCGACAAGGTGCGCCAGCAACTGCTGCGTGTGAAAGACGTGTCCAAGGTCGAGTTGTTTGGCGTTCAAGACGAAAAAATCTTCATCGAGATTGCGCAAAAACGCTTGGCCCAATTGGGCCTGGACCTGAACGCCGTGCTGGCGCAGCTGGGTCAACAAAACGCGGTGGAAAGTGCGGGCGCTTTGCAAACCCCTTCGGATGTCGTGCAAATCCGCGTAGCGGGTCAGTTTGAAGCCATCGCCCAACTGCAAAACATGCCCATCCGTGGCGCCTCGGGCCAGCAACTGCGCCTGGGTGACATTGCTCAGATTCGCCGCGACTATGTGGACCCGGCCAGCGTGAAAGTGCGGCACCAGGGGCAACAGGTCTTGGCTGTGGGTGTGTCCATGGTCAAGGGCGGCGACATCATTGCCCTGGGTCATGCCTTGGACAAGACCATGGCCAACGTGCGCAACAACTTGCCAGCGGGCATCAGTTTGAGCCAAATCCAAGATCAACCCCAAGCGGTCAGCCGCTCGGTGGGTGAGTTTGTCAGTGTGCTCATCGAAGCGGTGGTGATTGTGCTGGTGGTCAGTTTTGTGTCATTGGGCTGGCACAAGGGCGGTCGCTTTGGTTATTACATTGACATGCGCCCGGGATTGGTGGTGGGCATCACCATTCCCTTGGTCTTGGCCATGACCTTTTTGGCCATGTACTACTGGGGCATTGGTTTGCACAAAATTTCGCTCGGCTCACTCATCATTGCTCTGGGTTTGTTGGTAGACGACGCCATCATTGCCGTTGAAATGATGGTGCGCAAAATGGAGGAGGGCTTTGACAAAGTCCGCGCTGCCACCTACGCCTATGACGTGACGGCCATGCCCATGCTGACCGGCACGCTCATCACCGCTGCGGGTTTTTTGCCCATCGGTTTGGCCAAGTCGGTGACCGGTGAGTACACCTTCGCCATTTTTGCCGTCACTGTGATAGCTTTGCTGCTGAGTTGGTGGGTTTCTGTCTTCTTTGTGCCCTACATGGGCACTTGGCTGCTCAAGGTCAAACCACACCGTCCTGGCGACGCCCCCACCGAGTTGTTTGACTCGGCGTTTTATGTGGGCTTTCGCCGTGCCGTGAACTGGTGCGTCAAGCACCGTTGGCTCACCATTGGTGCCACCATTTTGATTTTCGTGATGGGCATCGTCGGCATGGGCAAGGTTCAGCAGCAGTTTTTCCCAGACTCCAGCCGCCCCGAAATCATGATGGACATTTGGCTGCCCGAAGGCGCCTCCTTCGAGGCCAATGAAGCCATCAGCCAACGCGTCGAACAACGCTTGTTGAAGATGGATGGGGTCGAAGCTGTGAGCGTGTGGGTGGGTTCGGGCGTACCGCGCTTTTACCTGCCCTTGGACCAAATTTTTCCGCAGACCAATGTGTCTCAGTTCATGGTCATCCCCAAAGACCTGAAGCAGCGTGAAACCCTGCGGGTGCAGTTGCCCGCGCTCATGGCCACCGAATTCCCCGAAGTGCGCGCTCGCGTGAAGCTGCTGCCCAATGGACCTCCGGTGCCTTTCCCGGTGCAGTTTCGTGTTTCCGGCCCCGACCCCAAAGCCTTGCGCTTGTACGCTGACGAAGTGAAAGCGGCCATGCGCGCCAACGCCAACACCCGCGGCGTCAATGACAACTGGAACGAGTCGGTCAAGGTGCTGCGCTTGCAAGTGGACCAAGACAAGGCCCGCGCCTTGGGTGTGACCAGCCAGTCGATCGCCCAAGCCAGCCGCGTCTTGCTCACCGGTTCGGTGGTGGGGCAATTCCGCGAAGGCGACAAGCTCATCGACATCGTGCTGCGGCAACCGCAATCCGAGCGTCAAACCATGGCCGACCTGGCCAGTGCTTATGTGCCCACGGCATCGGGCAAAGCCATACCCTTGTTGCAAATTACCCAGCCCGCATTCGATTGGGAGCCTGGCGTGATGTGGCGCGAAAACCGAGACTACGCCATCACGGTGCAGTCCGACATCGTGGAAGGTTTGCAAGGTGCCACGGTCACTGCGCAATTGCTGCCTGAACTCAAAGCCCTGGAGGCGAAATGGGGCCAGCCCGACTACCGCATCAGCGTCGCTGGCGCGGTGGAAGAAAGCTCAAAAGGCTCGGCCTCCATCGCCGCGGGTGTGCCGCTCATGTTGTTTGTCACCTTCACCTTGCTGATGCTGCAGCTGCAAAGCTTCAGCAGATCGATGTTGGTGTTCTTGACCGGTCCCTTGGGCATTGCTGGTGTGGCGGCAGCTTTGCTGTTGCTCGGTCGCCCCTTTGGTTTTGTCGCGTTGTTGGGGGTGATTGCCTTGCTGGGCATGATCCAACGCAACTCGGTCATCTTGATTGATCAAATCGAGCAAGACCGCGCACGTGGTGTACCTGCGTGGGACGCCATTGTGGAATCGGCAGTGCGGCGCTTGCGCCCCATCGTTTTGACGGCCGCGGCGGCCGTTTTGGCCATGATTCCACTGTCACGCAGCGTGTTTTGGGGGCCGATGGCCGTGGCCATCATGGGCGGGTTGATTGTGGCGACCGTGCTCACCCTGTTGGCCTTGCCGGCCATGTACGCGGCATGGTTCAGGGTCAAGCGCTGAAGCCTTAAGCGCTCAAGGCGGGGCGGGTAGAATTTCGCTCTGACCGATTTTCGACGGGCGGTCTGTCTTGACAGACTGCCCTTTGCTTTTTTGTGAACCCGCGCGGGTGGCGAAATTGGTAGACGCACCAGGTTTAGGTCCTGACGCCAGCAATGGTGTGGGGGTTCGAGTCCCCCCCCGCGCACCAATATTGAAGCGCCTGATTTATTTTGGAGAAGCCTGATGGCCGTGACTGTTGAAACCCTCGAAAAACTAGAACGCAAAATCACCCTGACTTTGCCCACCTCCGTCATTCAAAACGAGGTCAACACCCGTTTGAAACGCTTGGCGCGTCAAGTCAAAGTGGATGGCTTTCGTCCCGGCAAAGTGCCCATGAACATCGTTGCCCAGCGTTATGGCTATTCCGTCCACTACGAAGTGATGAACGACAAAGTGGGCGAGGCCTTCAATGTGGCCGCCAATGAAGCCCAGTTGCGTGTGGCTGGCCAACCTCGCATCAGTGAAAAAGAACAGGCCTCTGAAACCGAAATGTCGTTTGACGCGATCTTCGAGGTCTATCCCGAAGTCAAACTCAAAGACTTGGCGCAAGTCGAAGTCGAGCGCGTCACCTCCGAAGTGACCGAAGCTGCCATCGACAAAACCGTGGACATCCTGCGCAAGCAACGTCGCAGCTTTGCCCAGCGCAGCCTTGAATCTGCCGCCACAGAAGGCGACCGGGTGACGGTGGACTTTTTGGGCAAGATCGATGGCGAGCCCTTTGACGGCGGCCGCGCCGAAGACTTCCAGTTCATCATCGGCGAAGGCCAGATGTTGAAAGAGTTTGAAGACGCTGCCCGCGGCATGAAGTCTGGCGAAAGCAAAACCTTCCCGCTGAAATTCCCCGACGACTACCAAGGCCGCGATGTGGCTGGCAAAACCGCCGACTTCATGGTCACGCTGAAAAAACTTGAAGCCGCGCATTTGCCTGAGCTCACCGAAGAGCTGTGCAAATCCTTGGGCGTGGCGGATGCCACTGTCACCGGCCTGCGCACCGACATCCGCAACAACCTCGAGCGCGAAGTCAAATTCCGCTTGCTGGGCCGCAACAAGCAAGCCGCTTTGGATGCCTTGGTGGCCCAAGCCGAACTTGATTTGCCTCAGTCCATCGTGCAATCTGAACTTGACCGCATGACCGAAGGTGCGCGCGAAGAACTGAAACAACGCGGCATCAAAGACGCCGACAAAGCCCCGATTCCCGAAGACGTGTTCCGCCCCCAAGCCGAGCGCAGGGTGCGCATGGGCTTGGTGGTGTCCGAGGTGGTGCGCATGCACAAGCTGCAAGCCACCCCGGACCAAATCAAGGCGCATGTGGAAGATTTGGCCGCCAGCTACGAAAAACCTTCCGAGGTGGCGCGTTGGTATTACAGCGACAACCGCCGCATGGCGGAAGTTGAAGCCATTGTGATTGAGAACAACGTCACCAACTACGTCATGTCCTTGGTGAAAGTCAAAGACAAAAACATCAGCTTCGACGAATTGATGGGCCAGGCTTAAGGCCCGACCCCACAGGAGAAAACGCATGAGTGCAATGGATATTCAAGGCTTGGGCATGGTGCCGGTCGTCATCGAAACCAGCGGTCGTGGCGAACGTGCCTATGACATTTACTCCAGGCTGTTGCGCGAACGCGTCATCTTCTTGGTCGGCCCGGTCAATGACCACACCGCCAATTTGGTGGTGGCGCAGTTGCTGTTCCTGGAAAGTGAGAACCCTGACAAGGACATTTCGCTCTACATCAACTCGCCCGGTGGCTCGGTCAGTGCTGGCATGGCGATCTACGACACCATGCACTTCATCAAACCCCAGGTGTCCACGCTGTGCACCGGCATGGCGGCCAGCATGGGTGCTTTCTTGTTGGCAGCCGGTGCCAAAGGCAAGCGTTTCTCCTTACCCAATTCCAAGGTCATGATCCACCAGCCTTTGGGCGGCACCCAAGGCCAAGCCACTGAAATTGAAATTGCTGCCCGCGAAATCTTGAAAACCCGCGAGCGCTTGAACCAAATGCTGGCAGAAAACACTGGTCAACCACTGTCGCGCATCGAAGTGGACACCGAGCGTGACTACTACCTGACCGCCGAAGAGGCTAAAGCCTACGGCCTGGTGGACGATGTAATATCCAAACGTCCTTGATCCTCACACAAAGGTAAGCACGGCATGGCCGACAAAAAAGGAACCACCAGCGAGAAAACGCTGTATTGCTCTTTCTGCGGCAAGAGCCAGCATGAAGTAAAAAAGCTCATCGCTGGCCCCTCCGTCTTCATTTGCGACGAATGCATCGACCTGTGCAACGACATCATCCGTGATGAACTACCCGCCACTGCGCTGCGCGAAGGTCGTGGCGATTTGCCCACCCCTTCAGAAATCAAAAACAACCTCGACAACTATGTGATTGGCCAAGAGCCGGCCAAGCGGTCTTTGGCGGTGGCGGTCTACAACCACTACAAGCGCTTGCAGCACAAAAAAGACGCCAAGAAAGACGAGGTCGAGCTCTCGAAAAGCAATATTTTGCTCATCGGCCCCACCGGCTCAGGCAAAACCTTGTTGGCGCAAACCTTGGCCCGCATGCTCGATGTGCCTTTCGTCATGTCCGATGCCACCACCCTGACCGAAGCGGGTTATGTGGGCGAGGACGTGGAAAACATCATTCAAAAGCTGCTGCAAAACTGCAACTACGAAGTCGAGCGGGCCCAGCGCGGCATCGTCTACATCGACGAGATCGACAAAATTTCCCGCAAGTCCGACAACCCCTCCATCACCCGTGATGTGTCGGGCGAAGGCGTGCAACAAGCCTTGCTCAAGCTGATTGAAGGCACCATGGCCAGTGTGCCGCCCCAAGGCGGGCGCAAGCACCCCAATCAAGACTTTTTGCAGGTGGACACCACCAACATCTTGTTCATCTGTGGTGGCGCGTTTGCGGGCTTGGAAAAAGTCATTGAAAACCGCACCGAACGCTCGGGCATTGGTTTCAGCGCCGTTGTCAAAACCAAGCAAGAGCGCAGCCTCACCGAAATGTTTGGCCAAGTCGAGCCGGAAGACCTCATCAAGTTCGGCTTGATCCCCGAGTTGGTGGGCCGTTTGCCGGTGGTGGCCACGCTGAGCGAGCTCACTGAAGACGCCCTCATCCAAATCCTGACCGAGCCCAAAAATGCCCTGGTCAAGCAATACGGCAAATTGTTCGCGATGGAAGGTGTGGAGCTTGAAATCCGCCCCACCGCCCTCAAAGCCATTGCCAAAAAGGCCTTGGACCGCAAAACCGGTGCCCGAGGTCTGCGATCCATCCTTGAACAATCCCTGATTGACACCATGTTTGATTTGCCCAACAGCAGCAATGTGGAGAAAGTGGTGGTCGAAGAGTCCACCATCGATGAAAACAAGCCCCCGCTGCTGGTGTACCGTGAGGCCGCCAAAAAGGCCTGATTCCCTACCCGGGGCGGCATCAGCTGCCCCTTTTTTTAGATTGGAAGTTTGACCATGTCCGGACAAACCCCCTTGCCCTCCGAACCCATGGATCTGCCCCTGCTGCCTTTGCGCGATGTGGTGGTGTTCCCGCACATGGTGATTCCTTTGTTCGTGGGGCGACCCAAGAGCATCAAGGCGTTGGAATCTGCCATGAGCGCAGACCGCAGCATCATGCTGGTGGCGCAAAAGGCAGCGGCCAAGGACGAACCTTTGGTCACCGACATGTTCGAGGTGGGCTGCGTTTCCACCATTTTGCAAATGCTCAAACTACCCGATGGCACCGTCAAGGTGTTGGTCGAAGGTCAGCAACGCGCCACGGTGAATCGCATCGAAGACGGCCCGACGCACTTCAGTTGCAACCTCACCCCGGTCACCTTGCCTGCCGCAGCCGAGCAGGACACAGAGGTGGAAGCGCTACGGCGGGCGGTCATGCAGCAGTTCGACCAGTATGTGAAGCTGAACAAAAAAATCCCGCCTGAAATCCTCACCTCCATTGCCAGCATCGACGACGCCGGTCGCTTGGCCGACACCATCGCCGCCCACCTGCCCCTGAAGTTGGAAAACAAACAAGCCGTGCTGGATTTGCCCGAGGTGAAAGCCCGTTTGGAAAACCTGTTCACACAGCTTGAACGTGAAGTCGACATCCTGAATGTGGACAAGCGCATCCGTGGTCGCGTCAAGCGCCAGATGGAAAAAAACCAGCGCGACTTTTATTTGAACGAACAGGTCAAGGCCATCCAAAAAGAACTGGGTGAGGGTGAAGAGGGGGCGGACATCGAAGAGATCGAGAAGAAGATCAAAGCGGCCCGCATGTCCCCCGAGGCTCGCAAAAAGACCGAAGGTGAGTTGAAAAAACTCAAGCTCATGTCGCCCATGTCGGCTGAAGCCACGGTGGTGCGCAATTACATCGACGTGATGGTGAACTTGCCTTGGAGCAAAAAAACCAAGATCAAGCACGACCTGATGAATGCCGAAGCGGTGTTGAACGCAGACCACTTTGGTTTGGAAAAAGTCAAAGACCGCATCCTGGAATATTTGGCGGTGCAGCAACGCGTTGACAAAGTCAAGGCGCCTATTCTGTGTTTGGTGGGCCCGCCCGGTGTGGGTAAAACCTCCTTGGGTCAGTCCATCGCCAAAGCCACCGGTCGCAAGTATGTGCGCATGGCCTTGGGTGGCATGCGCGAT
>JBIIPF010000129.1:0-5400 GCA_044342755.1 Limnohabitans sp.
CCTAGAGGCTTTGCACAAACGATCCCCTTTGATGCTGGCGGTGAGCCTTGAACAAATTCGCCGCGCACGCCGCATGAACCTGAGTGACGAATTGCGCATGGAGCGCGATTTGGTGCGCCACAGTTTTCACCCTGTTCATTTGCATCGCACAGCTGCGCAAAGTGACACGGTGGAGGGCATTCGCGCCTTGGCCGTGGACAAAGACCATGCACCGCGCTGGTCGCCCGCACACCTTGATGAAGTCACCGCCGACATGGTGACGCCTTTTTTCAACAGCCCTTGGCCTGCCAATGACCATCCCTTGATGGACTTGCGCGCGCGCGTGGTTTGAGTTTTCACAGGACAGCCATGGCCAGCCCGATCAAAGTGATGTTTGGATTTCATGCGGTGGGCGTGCGCCTGAAAACCGCGCCAGCCTCGGTGATCGAGGTGTTCATCGACCCGACCCGCCGCGACGCCCGCATGCGCCAGTTTCAAGAGCGCGCCAAAGAAGCGAAAGTCAAATTGGTCGAGTCCGATGGCCTGCGTTTGTCGCAACTGGCCGGCAGCCATGGTCACCAAGGTGTGGTGGCGCGGGTGCATCAGATTGACATTGCCAAGTCCCTTGATGCGTGCTTGGAAGCTTTACCCGCCGATGAACCGGCCTTGATTTTGGTGCTTGATGGCATCACCGATCCGCACAACCTGGGCGCATGTTTGCGTGTGGCCGATGGCGCGGGTGTGCATGCGGTCATCGCACCCAAAGACCACGCGGTGGGCATCAATGCCACGGTGTCCAAAGTGGCCAGTGGTGCGGCTGACACCGTGCCGTATTTCATGGTGACCAATTTGGCGCGCACCTTGAATGAACTCAAAGAGCGCAACATTTGGATCACCGGCACCAGCGACGATGCACCGCAAACGCTGTATGACGTGGACTTGAAAATCCCCACCGCCTGGGTGCTGGGCGCGGAGGGCGATGGCCTGCGTCAACTCACCCGCAAAACCTGTGATCAACTGGTGCGCATCCCGATGGCCGGTGGTGTGGAGAGTTTGAATGTGTCGGTGGCCAGCGGCATTTGTTTGTATGAAACGGTGCGGCAACGGTCTGTGCGTTGAACCCACTGGATGCGTGCAGCATTGATCTGCGGGCAGCGCAAACGGGCTTACAAGCCCAGCAAGGCGCCCACCACCGCGCCACCCAGCATCAGCCACAACAGGTGCACGCGTGTTTTCAACACCAACACCATGCAAACGCCGCAGATCAGCAACAAGCGCCAATCAGTTTGCGGATTGCTCGCCGTTTGCAACAACCATCCCGCTGACAGCATGAGGCCCATCACCAAGGGGATCATGCCGGCCTTGAAGGCGCGCACACCGCGCGCATGTTGGTGCAGTTGCAACCACTTCACCATGAAGTAGCTGAGCAGCGAAGAGGGCAACACCACCGCAGCCAGCAAGCCCAGCGCCATGAACAAACCCAAGCCGATGGCCGCCGCACCGGCTTCAAAACCACCAGCGCTTTGCAAGCCGATGTTCCAACCCATGACGGCCACCAGCAAAATATTGGGGCCCGGCGCGATTTGCGACAGCGTCACCGATTGGCTGAAAGCGATCTCGCTCATGAGGTGCAAATCGGTGACCAAGTAGCGGTGCATTTCGGGGATGATGGCCAATGCGCCACCCACGGCCAACAGCGACAACATGCAGAAATGCAGATGCAGATCGAGCCACAGTTGCCAGGTCATGCGGCGTCCTTGGGTACCAAACGCCACCAGGCCAGGCCACAAGACAAACTGCCCACCAAAGCAATCACATGCGCCAAGGGCCAATGCACCAAGGCAGCCAATGCAAAACTCAGGGCTGCAAACCCCAGCGCCAGAGGAAAACCGATGGGGTGTTGCTGCAAGGTGGGCATGAAACGCCACCCGGCGGCCAGCACCATGCCCGCCGCAGCCACGCCCATGCCGTGCAACGCCGAGGCCACCACAGGCAGGTGCGCAAAGGCTTGAAAGGTGAAGACGATGGCCAACATCAAGAGGCCTGGAAAGAACAACAAACCACTGAGCGCGGCAAAAGCACCGCTGGGGCCAAAGTGTTTGCCGCCAAACATGACCGACAGATTGACCACGTTCGGGCCTGGCAGGGTTTGTGCCAGCGCCCATTCCTCGGCGAATTCAGACAGCGTCATCCATTTTTTGCGGTCGACGAGTTCGCGTTGCACCACGGCCAACACGCCGCCAAAGCCTTGCAGGCCCAGCCAGCTGAAGGACCAAAACAAATCAGTGCGGGAGCGGGGCAGGCTTGTCATTTGCAGGTTTCCCATGGATTGAGCAACTGTACGCCCGTGCTTTGGAAGTCTTTGAGATTGCGCGTGACCACGGTGAAGCGGTGTTCCAGGGCGGTGGCGGCGATCATGGCATCTCGCTCTGAAAGCGCGTTGGGGAAATGCAGTGCTGCACAGCGTTTGGCCATGCTGGCAGAAAAAGGAATGGTGCGGCCATCAAACACATCGGTCACGCCGTCCAACCATCGTCGCAGCGCCTGGCCTTGCGGCGGTTGTTTGTGTTCCAGCGCTTGCACGCCTTTTTCAAGTTCCAGGATGGTGATGGCAGACAAAAAGAACCGATCAAAAATGTGACCATTCGCCCAGGCCAGAACTTGGGCGTCTTGCATGGGCTTGCCTTGTCGCAGTTCTGAAATGACATTGGTGTCGAGCAAAAACATGGTCAGTCTGCTTGCAGCCCCTGCGCTGTTTGGGTGGTCAATTGCAATGTGGGGGGTTCGAATTCAATGCCGTCGCCACCCGGAATGGCGTTCATCATGTCCAGCAGGCTTTCGGTGGGCTGGCCTTGCAGTTTGTAATAGTCCTCGATGCGCAGCAAGGCGTAGGCGGGGCGGCCCCGGTCGGTGATGAACACGGGCCCTTTTTCGGCGGCGCGCTTGGCGGCAGAGACATCGCGGGTGAAATCACGGCTGGAATAGGTTTGAAGCGGCACAGCAGGCTCCTTGTTGAAGCAATGTTTGTATGTTACGACATGCCTATGTGGATGTCACGTCTTTTGGCGCCGCATGCCTTGGCAATGCAAGGCCATTTTCCTTGCCAGCCCTTCAAAGCCCCCCGCCAACTAGAATCAGGGGCTGATGAATGCCCCTCTGGACGTCTCCTTTTTTCAACGCGCCGCCAAGCCCCTGACCAGTTACCGCCAATACTGGGCAGCGCGTTTTGGCACCGCGCCGTTTTTGCCCATGAGCCGTGCCGAAATGGCGCAGCTGGGCTGGGACAGTTGCGACATCATTTTGGTCACCGGCGACGCCTATGTCGACCACCCCAGTTTTGGCATGGCCGTGATCGGTCGCATGTTGGAAGCGCAAGGCTTTCGCGTTGGCATCATCGCGCAACCCGAGTGGCACAGCGCCGAACCGTTTCAGGCTTTAGGCGCACCGAATTTGTTTTACGGTGTGACTGCGGGCAACATGGATTCCATGATCAACCGCTACACCGCGGACCGCAAAATCCGCAGTGATGACGCTTACACGCCCGGTGGTGCAGGGGGCAAGCGCCCCGACCGCAGCGTGCTGGTGTACAGCCAACGTTGCCGCGAGGCCTACCCCGAAGTGCCGATCATCATCGGCGGTATTGAAGCCTCGCTGCGCCGCATCGCGCATTACGACTATTGGCAAGACAAGGTGCGCCGTGCCATCTTGATTGACGCCAAAGCCGACTTGCTCTTGTACGGCAACGCCGAACGTGCGTTGGTGGAAGTGGCGCACCGGCTTGCAGCCAAAGAACCGATTGCGCAGATCACCGATGTGCGTGGCACGGCTTTCATGGTGCGGCAAACACCCGAGGATTGGTACGAGATTGACAGCACCGAAGTGGACACGCCGGGGCGCATTGAAGCCCATGTGAACCCCTACCTGATGGTGAGCGACCAGGCCAAAGCGCAGGGCGAAACCTGTGCGCGAGAAGACGAAGCGCAAGCCGTGGCGGATGCGGCTTTCACCACATCAGCTTTGACATTTGTGCCCAACCCTGCGTTGCAAGGCAAAGGCAAGTTGAAGGTGCCGCCGCGCGAGCGCTCGGTCATTCGCTTGCCCAGCTACGAGCAGGTGAAAAGCGACCCGGTGCTCTACGCCCACGCCAACCGCGTCTTGCATTTGGAAACCAATCCCGGCAATGCGCGTGCGTTGGTGCAAGCGCATGGCGAAGGCCGCACCGCGCGCGACGTGTGGATCAACCCGCCGCCCATCCCGCTCACCACGGCTGAGATGGACCATGTGTTCGATCTGCCCTATGCCCGCAGCCCGCACCCCATTTACGCTGATGCCCAAGGCGGCCACGATGGCGAGACCAAAATCCCCGCGTGGGAAATGATCCGCTTCAGCGTCAACATCATGCGCGGCTGCTTTGGCGGTTGCACCTTTTGCTCGATCACCGAGCACGAGGGTCGCATCATCCAAAGCCGCAGCGAAGAATCCATCCTGCGTGAGATTGAAGACATCCGCGACAAAGTGCCCGGCTTCACCGGTGTGGTGAGTGACTTGGGCGGGCCCACGGCCAACATGTACCGCATCGGTTGCAAAACACCCGAGATTGAAGCGGCCTGTCGCAAACCCAGTTGCGTGTTCCCCGGCATCTGCCAAAACTTGAACACCAGCCACGCGCCGCTGATTCAGCTCTATCGCAAAGCGCGCGCCTTGCGCGGCGTGAAAAAAATCCTCATCGGCTCCGGCCTGCGCTATGACTTGGCGGTGGAAAGCCCAGAGTATGTGAAAGAGTTGGTGACGCACCACGTGGGCGGCTATTTGAAAATCGCGCCCGAACACACCGAGGGCAGCCCGCTCTCCATGATGATGAAGCCGGGCATTGGCAGCTACGACCGCTTCAAGCAGATGTTCGACAAGTACAGCGCCGAAGCGGGCAAGAAGCAATACCTGATTCCGTATTTCATCGCCGCGCACCCCGGCACCCGCGACGAGGACATGATGCACTTGGCGGTGTGGCTGAAGAAGAATGGTTTTCGTGCCGACCAGGTGCAAACCTTTTACCCCAGCCCCATGGCCACGGCGACAGCGATGTACCACTCGGGCAAAAATCCGTTGAAACGCGTTGGGCGTGAAAGCGAAGCGGTGGACATTGTGCGTGGTGAAAAACGCCGCCGTTTGCACAAAGCGTTTTTGCGCTATCACGACCCCAACAACTGGCCGCTGCTGCGCGACGCCTTGAAAGCCATGGGCCGCGCCGACCTGATTGGCAACGGCAAGCAGCACCTGATTCCGCGTTTTCAGCCGCTCAACACCGAGGGCTACACCAGCAGTCGGCGCAAGAACAGCACGTCCGCTTCGGCCAAAACATCACCCGTGACGCAAGGTCGGGTGAAGGCGGGGGCTGCTTCGCGTGGGCCGGTCAAGGCCGCG
>JBIIPF010000130.1:0-5333 GCA_044342755.1 Limnohabitans sp.
CCCGCCCGGCACTTGCGTCATGAGTTCCACCAAGTCGCGTGAGAACCCCGACTGCGTGAGCGCCCAAGCCATGGCGGTGGCGCAACCGATGATGAGCAAAATGGCCCCGGACAAAGACGCGGTTTCGACCAGCATCGGGTAGATGCGCCGCCAGTCCATTTGCCGGTAGAACAACATGCCAACGATCAAGGTGTACAAAATGCCAATCGTGGACACCTCGGTGGCCGTAGCCACGCCCTCCACCACCGCTGAACGGATGACAAAAGGCAGGGCCAAGGCGGGCAGCGCCAGCCAAAAATAGCGCATCACGTCGGGCAGCGGGGTGCGAGCCACCCGCAAGGTGTTTTCTCTTCTCGCTTGCCAATACACCACCACACACAACGCCAGCATGCCCACCAAGGCGGGCATCAAACCGCCGACAAACAAAGCGGCAATCGACACGCCGGTGACCGCGCCAATGGTGATCAAGACCAAGCTGGGCGGGATGGTTTCGCTCATGGCGCCCGAGGCGGCCAACAAGGCCACCAAGCGACCTGGGTCGGCGCCGCGCTGCTTCATCTCGGGGAACAAGGCCGGGGCCACAGCCGCCATGTCAGCGGCTTTGGAACCCGAAATGCCCGACACCAGGTACATGGCCGCCAACAACACGTATTGCAAACCACCCCGGAAATGCCCCAAAAGTGACGCCAGAAATTGCACCATGGCCTTGGCCAAACCGGTGACCGCGATGAACGCGCCCAAGAACACAAACAGCGGCACCGACAGCAAGATGAGGTGGGACATGCCCTCGTCAATGCGGCTGACCACGATGGTGAGCGGCGTGCTGGTGGAAAACTGCAAATAAGCCAAGGTGCACAGCCCGAACGCAAACGCGATCGGCAAGCCCATGACCACGCACACGCCCACCATGAGCACGAAAAACAGCAGCAAATTGCCGTGGCCAAAGTTCATCAAGAAGGGGCTGGCCCCATGAAGCGCAGCGCCCAACACCAGCAAGCAGCCCAACGCCCAAGTCAAGTCAGCACCACGCGCAGCCCGCGACAGTTGCAACAAGGACTGCATCAGCATGAGGCCCAAACCCACCACCACCGCCGCCACGCGCAGCGCATCCGGGATTTCCAAAGCCGGGGTCAAGATGACCCATTGCTCGTTCATGTGCTCGATGGCCGGCCACAGCAAAGCTGCACAAAACAAGACCGTGAGGCAGGCCACCAAGCTCTCCACTTTGCGCCGCTTGCCCTCGGACAAACGGGCCACAAACACCGTCAGGCGCATGTGCTCACCATGCTGCATGGCCACCACCGCGCCGAGCATGGCCAGCCATAAAAACAAAATAGAGGCGAGTTCGTCCGACCAGGTGAGTGGCGTCTGCAGCACATAGCGGTAGACCACCCCCAAGGACAAGACGACGATTTCAGCCAACACCAACAAGGCGGCCGGCCACTCGGCCAAGGCCCGCAACACCCGCTCTGGCCAAGACAAGGTCATGCCAATTTACCCGTGTATTTCTCGAGCTTGCCGATGGCTTCGGGGCCGTATTTGGTTTTCCATTCTTGGTAGAAACCAGCCTTGGACAAGACCTCGCGAAACGGTTTGATGTCGGGGTAATTGAAAACCATGCCTTTGGTTTTGAGCTGCGCTTCCAACACATTGTTCAAGCGGCGAATGTCGTCACGCTGCACCAAGGCGGCTTTTTTGAAGTGCTGCGCAATCAGGGCTTGCACATCGGGGGGGAGTGCCGCCCACCGTTTGGCATTGGCCAGCACCCATTGGCCGTCCCACATGTGGCCGGTCATGGAGCAGTACTTTTGCACTTCATAGAGTTTGGCCGATTCAATCAGGGGCAAGGGGTTTTCTTGGCCTTCGACGATCTTGGTTTGCAGCGATGAATAAACCTCGCTGAAATTGATGGACGCAGGCGACGCGCCAAAGGCTTTGAACATCGAGGTCCACAAAGGGCTGACCGGCACACGGATTTTGAAACCCTGCAAATCGGCTGGTGTTTGGATGGGTTTGGTGGAACTGGTGATGTTGCGAAAGCCATTGTCAAAGCACCAATCAAAGGCGTGCAAATTCACTTTGGCGATGGCCCCGCGCACGTGCGCGCCCAAGTCGCCGTCCATCGCCGCCCACACCGTGGCATAGTCTTTGAACACAAAGGCCAAACCATTGATGCCGGCCACCGGCACCAGGGTTTGCAAGATGAGGCCAGACAACATGAAGAAATCGATGGCGCCCGAGCGCACTTGCGACAACATGTCGGTGTCGCCGCCGAGTTGGTTGTTGGGAAAGAGTTGAATGTCCACCCGGCCTTTGGAGTCGGCACGGATCGCATCTGCCGCTTCTTTCATGCGGATGTTGGTGGGGTGGGTGATGGGAAAGTTGTTGGCCAGCTTCAGTTTGAACTCGGCGTTTTGCGCCCAAGCATGGTTGACCAGTGGCCAGGCGCAAGCACCTGCGGCGGCTTGGAGGAGTAGACGGCGGGGGTTTGTGTTCATGGTGGCAAGCATGCTAGCCGATAGCGTGCGCCCTGCCATGCGGACTAACCCATTGGTGACAAACTGGTGACTGTGTGAAAAAGTCAGCCAATCGGGACAAGCATTGGCCGAGCGCCAGGGTTTAAGCTGTGGCCTTGCAGGCAACTTCACAGGTGCACGGGTGACAAATGGCAAAGTGGTTCGCATAGGCGGTGCCTCCGGGTTTTGGGGCGACAGCAGCGTGGGTGCGCCTCAGTTGGTGCAGTCCGGCTTGATTGATTTTTTGGTGTTCGATTACCTGGCCGAAACCACCATGGCCATCTTGGCCGCCGCCCGCGCCAAACAACCCGAGATGGGTTACGCCACCGACTTTGTCGATATCGCCATGAAGTCGGTGCTGCCCGAGGTAATGCAACGCGGCATCAAAGTGGTGGCCAATGCGGGCGGCATCAACCCCGAGGCCTGTGCCCGCGCATTGCAAACCTTGGCCGCGTCGCAAGGTTTGCAGCCACGCATCGCCGTGGTGTTGGGTGACGACATCTCGTCGCTGCTGCCTTCCTTGCGCGAACAAGGCTGCACCGACATGTTCAGCTCAGAGCCCTTGCCCGAGAAAGTGCTCAGCGCCAATGCGTATTTGGGCGCTTGGCCCATTGCCCAGGCTTTGAACGCCGGGGCCGACATCGTCATCACCGGTCGGTGTGTGGACAGCGCCACCACCTTGGGGCCGCTCATTCACGCGTTTGGCTGGACCGCGCAAGACCTCGATCAACTGGCGGGCGGCAGTTTGGCGGGGCACATCATCGAATGCGGCTGCCAAGCCACGGGCGGGCTGCACACCGATTGGCAAGCCATCCCCGATTGGCACAACATCGGCTACCCCATCGTCGACTGCCAGGCAGATGGCAGCTTTGTGCTGCACAAGCCGCCCGGCACGGGTGGGAAGGTGCTGCGGGCGGCGGTGGCCGAGCAGCTGCTGTATGAAATTGGCGACCCCGGCAGTTATCTGTTGCCCGATGTGGTGTGTGATTTCCGACAAGTGCAGATCGAGCAAGTGGATGCCGACCACGTGCGCGTGAGTGGCGCTTTCGGCAGCGCCCCCACCGACAGCTTCAAGGTGTCAGCCACCAGCTTGCAAGGCTACCGGTGCACTGGCAGCATGGTCATCATCGGCATCGATGCCGCTGCCAAAGCGCAACGCACCGGCGAAGCCGTGTTGCAGCGCTGTCGCGGCTTGTTGGCGCAAGCCGGTTTTTCTGATTTCACATCCACCCACATTGATTTGTTTGGCGCGGAAACTTTGTACGGCCAACACGCCCGCACTGCCGCTTCGCGCGAGGTGATGGTCCGCATCACCGCCAGCCACAGCAGCCGCCAAGCACTGGATGTGTTTGCCCGCGAAATCGCGCCTTCCGGCACGTCTTGGTCACCTGGCACCACGGGTCCGGGAGTGGGGCGGCCCAGCGCGTCGCCGCTCATCAAACCCTTTGCTTTTTTGCTGCCCAAAGCGGCGGTGCAAGTGCGCGTGCATTTGGATGGAAAAGAGCTGGATGGACAGATGGGGTTGTTCAGCCGTGGGGCTGAAAGTTTGCCTGCGTTGTCGGTAACGCCTGTATGGCCTGTGGCGCGTTTGGCCGAATCATCGGAGGCGCAAGTGCCGATGTGGGCCGAGCCTGCCGAGCCGCAGCAGCGGGTGCGCCTGATTCAGCTGGCCTGGGCGCGCAGCGGCGACAAGGGCGACATGTCCAACATCGGCGTGGTGGCGCGGCGTCCCGAGTGGCTGCCCCTCCTTTGGGACCGGCTGACGCCCGAGGTGGTGCAGGCTTATTTCCAGCACCTGGTGCAAGGTCCGGTGGAACGCTTTCATCTGCCCGGCATTTCGGCCATCAACTACCTGTTGCACCAAGCGCTGGACGGCGGCGGACCCGCCTCCAGCCGGATCGACCCCTTGGGCAAAGGCATGGCGCAAATGCTGTTGGATATTGAACTGCTGGTGCCCGCTTCCGTGGCGGCGAAGCTTGTTTAGCGGCCGGTCCAAACCGGTTTGCGCTTCTCATTGAAAGCGGCCAAGCCTTCTTTGGCGTCCTCGGTTTGCGCCAGCAGCGCAATTTGGCTCTCGGTGTAGGCCAAGGATTGCTCGAACCCCATGTCTTCGATGGCCCGCAGCGCGTACTTGCCGCGCCTAATCGCAGTGGGCGATTTATCGGCCAAGCGGCCCACCAGCCAATCGGTTTTGGCGTCCAGCTCGGCGGCGGGCACGACGTGGTTGACCAACCCAGCGGCTTGCGCCTCGTGTGCGCTAAAGGGCTCGCCACTGAGCACCCATTCGCGCACCAAGCGCTTGGGCACTTGACGTTGCAACAAGCTCATCACCTGCATCGGAAACACGCCCACTTTCACCTCGGGCAAACCAAACAACGCGTCATCGGTACTCACCGCCAAGTCGGTCATGCACAGCAAGCCCATGCCACCGGCCATGCACACACCGTTCACCCGCGCAATGCTGGGCAAGGTGGCGCTGTGCGCCTCGCGCAGCATGTCGGCATAGGGTACGTTGGGTTGGGCCAAGTCAAACACAAAGCCTTTGTCGGGCTGCAAATCGCCACCGGCGCAAAAAGCTTTGTCGCCTGCGCCGGTCAAGACGATGACGCGAATAGCCGAATGGGCATGGGCCTGCGCATAACCCGCGCGGATGCCTTCGATCACCTCGGCGTTCAAAGCATTGCGTTTGTCGGGGCGGTTGATGGTGATCCAAAACGCCGCCCCCTGGGCTTGCAACAACACCGCGTCGCTCATGTCTGCCTCTCTGAGTTCATTTCGATTTCAGCCACCACCCGGCTGGCCGCGACTTGCTCGCCC
>JBIIPF010000131.1:0-5324 GCA_044342755.1 Limnohabitans sp.
CAAAGCGCCAGTGAAAGCAGCCACCAAACCTGCCGCCAAAGCCCCCGCCAAACCCAGCGCGGAAAAAGCCGCACCCCCAAAGAAAACCACCAAAGCCGCTGCCAAAGGCAAAGCCGGTAAAAAAGCCATGCCGGAAGACGACGACATCGTCGACCTCGAAGCCGAGTTCGCCGATGAAACCGCGGTCAGCACCGAAAAGGTCAAGCCGCTGCGCATGAAGATCAGCAAGGCCAAAGAACGCGCCTTGATGAAAGAGTTTGGTTTGGACGAAGCCGTGTTGTCCGAAGAAGATTTGGCCAAGCGCCGTTCGCGTTTGAAGACCCTCATCAAGCTGGGCAAAACGCGTGGCTACCTGACCCACGGCGAAATCTCCGACCACTTGCCCGACAAATTGGTGGACGCTGAAACCTTGGAAGTCGTCAACACCATGTTGAACGACATGGGCGTGCAGGTTTACGAACAAACCCCCGATGCCGAAACCTTGCTGATCACCAACACCGGCCCCACCGTGGCCAGTGAAGAAGAGGCCGAAGAAGAAGCCGAAGCCGCTTTGTCAACCGTGGACAGCGAGTTTGGCCGCACCACCGACCCTGTTCGCATGTACATGCGTGAAATGGGCACGGTGGAACTGCTGACCCGTGAAGGCGAAATTGAAATCGCCAAACGGATTGAAGGCGGTTTGATGGCCATGATGGAGGCCATCAGTGCGTCGCCCGCCACCATTGCGGAAATTTTGCGCATGGCCGGTGATATTCGCGAAGGCAAGGTTGTTATCTCTACCGTTGTCGACGGCTTCAGCAATGCCAACGAGGCCGATGACTATGTGGCCGAAGAAGACTTCGATGAATTCGACGACAGTGACGACGACGACGGCAAAGGCGGCTCCAAAGCCCTGACGAAAAAACTCGAAGAGTTGAAGGCCGAAGCGCTGACCCGCCTCGACCGCATGCAAACGCTGTTTGAAAAACTGCACAAAACCTTCGACAAAGAAGGCTATGGCACGCCGGCCTACCTGAAGACCCAAAAGGCCATCAGCGAAGAGATGATGACCATCCGCTTCACTGCACGCACCATTGAAAAATTGTGCGACCTGGTTCGCACCCAGGTGGATGATGTGCGCAAAAAAGAACGCGAACTGCGCCGCATCATCGTGGACCGCTGCGGCATGCCGCAAGAGATGTTCATCAAAGAGTTCCCAGCCAATTTGCTGAATTTGAAATGGGTGGAAAAGCAATCTGCGGCGGGCAAAGCTTGGTCGGTCACCATGACTCGCAACATTCCCGCCATTCAAGAGTTGCAAAAGAAATTGTTGGACATCCAAACCCGCGTGGTGGTGCCACTGGCCGAGCTGAAAGACATCAACAAGCGCATGAACGAAGGCGAACGCGCGTCGCGTTACGCCAAGAAAGAAATGATCGAAGCCAACTTGCGCTTGGTCATCTCGATTGCCAAAAAATACACCAACCGTGGTTTGCAATTCCTCGACTTGATCCAAGAAGGCAACATCGGTTTGATGAAAGCCGTGGACAAATTTGAATACCGTCGTGGCTACAAGTTCTCCACTTACGCCACCTGGTGGATTCGCCAGGCCATCACCCGCTCCATCGCTGATCAGGCCCGCACCATCCGCATTCCGGTGCACATGATCGAAACCATCAACAAGATGAACCGCATCAGCCGCCAACACTTGCAAGAGTTTGGCTTCGAGCCCGATGCCTCTGTCTTGGCTGAAAAAATGGAAATGCCGGAAGACAAGATCCGCAAGATCATGAAGATCGCCAAAGAGCCCATTTCCATGGAAACTCCCATTGGCGATGACGACGACTCCCACTTGGGCGACTTCATTGAAGACGGTGCCAACACCGCGCCCATTGAAGCGGCCATGCAAGCCGGTTTGCGCGATGTGGTGAAGGAAATCTTGGATGGTCTGACACCACGCGAAGCCAAGGTGCTGCGCATGCGTTTCGGCATCGAGATGGACAACGACCACACCTTGGAAGAGGTGGGCAAACAATTTGACGTGACGCGTGAGCGCATTCGCCAAATTGAAGCCAAGGCCTTGCGCAAACTCAAGCACCCCAGCCGCTCTGACAAACTGCGCAGTTTCATCGACACCCTGTGATCGCTTTGAACAACCGACGTGGCATCGCTGCCATGTCGGTGGGCATGGTGTGTTTCTTGATGAACGACTCGCTGGTGAAGCATGTCAGTGAATCCTTGCCCGCCTCCCAACTTATTTTTTTGCGCGGCCTCTTGGCGACAGTGGGTTTGTTGGCCTTGTCTATGGTCTTGCACCAACTGCCGCCGTGGCGCGAAACCCTGGGCCACATCGGCCACAAGTGGGTGTTCATCCGTTCGTTCTTGGATGGCTTGGCCAGCATGGTGTACCTGAGCGCTTTGTTCAACATGCCGCTGGCGAATGCCACGGCCATCAACATGTCCACCCCCTTGCTGATTGCATTGTTGTCAGCGCTGCTGCTGCAACAACGCATCAGTTGGCGGCATTGGCTCATCATTGGCTTGGGCTTTGCGGGTGTGTTGTGCGTGGTGCAGCCGCAAGCCGAGGGCTTCAACCACTGGGCCTGGGTGGCCTTGGCTGGCACCTTGTGCCACGCCTTGCGCGACCTGAGCGTGCATCAGATACCAGCCCATGTGCCTTCGAGCTTGGTGACCTTGAGCACCGCCCTCACTGCCACGGTGATGGCCGGTATCTGGGCCTTGTTTCACCCATGGCACAGCGTCACCCCTTTGCAATGGGCGCAGATGGCCGGTGCCTCGGTGTTCTTGAGTGCCGGCTATTTTTTGCTGGTCAAAGCGACACGCATCGCCGACATGACGGTGATCGCACCGTTTCGCTACATGGGCTTGCTGACAGCCGTCGTTCTGGGGTTTGTGGTGTGGGGCGATGTGCCCAATGCCTTGGCTTGGACAGGCATGGGCCTCTTGGTGGCAGCCGGGCTGATGATGATTCGCATCAGCCGACCACCCTCCTGAGTGGCTTCAAGCCGCTGGACCGATGTGCAATGACAACTCGGACACGCTTTCCACACGACCTGTGATCTTGTCACCCGTCACCACCGCACCCACGCCTTCGGGTGTACCGGTGTAAATCAAGTCGCCGGGTTGCAGGTGGTAGAACAAAGACAAGTCGGCGATGATTTCACGCACATTCCAAATCAGCTTGTCCACATTCGAGGACTGCTTGGTTTGGCCGTTCACTTCCAAAGCAATCGCACCGCTGTCGATGATGTGACCCGGCATGGGCACGATCTCGGTGCACACCGAGCCATGTTCAATGTCTTTGCCCAAATCCCAGGGACGGCCTTTGTCACGCGCGACCAATTGCAAATCACGGCGGGTCATGTCCAAGCCTGCGGCATAGCCATAAATCAATTCGTGTGCATGGTCTTGACTGACGCGAAAACCCGCTTTGCCAATCGCCACGACCATTTCCATTTCATAGTGGAAATTGCTGGTCTCGGGTGGGTAAGGCATGGTGGAACCACTGTCCAACAAGGTTTGCGGCGCTTTGGTGAAGTAAAACGGACGCTCGGTTGATTTGTCCACGGGTTTGCCCATTTCCAAGGCGTGCGCATGGTAGTTGCGGCCCACAAAAAACAAACGGTTGATGGGGAATCGTTCGGCGTGGCCGCGAATGGCCAAGGATTGCACAGCGGGTGGATTGAACAAATAGGCAGTCATGGGGGCTTTCAAGAAAAGGAATGGCTTTCAGAGAGGGTGATCAATGACGATCAGCCTCGATTTTCATAAACACCGAGTTTGCGGTGCAAAGGCGATTCATCGGCGATGAACAAGAACGAAGCTTGGTTGGCGTGCAGGTTTTTCAAGGTGACCGCTTCATAGCCAGGGGCGCAACAGGTGTCGGCCTCCACCATGTTGAAGCTGCTGTTGACGATGTCGGCTTGGACCGAACCTTCAATCACATGAAACACCTGTGCGGGTGAACGCGCAGGCAAACGCAGGCTTTGCCCAGGGCGCAACATCAAAGCATAAAAGCCCAAAATATTTTCGGCGTCAGTCCCGGTTTCAGGGTTGGTGTAAGTCACTTGCACCTGCTCTAAACCCGGGTCGTCTGCCGCCAAGGTTTGCAACGCGGCTTTGGCATCGGTCCAGGCATAACGCAGCATGGGGTAAGCCTTCTTGCTGCGTTCAAACACATGGGTGGGCACGACACCGCCGTGGGCGTATTGCTTGTCACCACGGCCCACGTGCACCGCTTGGCGGTCACCATTCACGTGATAAGACGCTTCCATGTAGTAGACCAAGGGCAAATCCAGGACATCAAGCCAGATGACGGGATCGGTGCCGTCGTGTCCATGCTCGTGCCACAAACCCGTGGGTGTGAGGATTAAATCACCACGGCTCATGGGGCATTTCTCACCATCGACCGTGGTGTAGGCGCCCTCGCCTTCAACGATCATGCGCACCGCATTGGGCGTGTGCCGATGGCTGGGTGCCCATTCGCCAGGCATGAGCAACTGCATGCCCAAGTACATGGCGGCGCTGGCTTGCATTTTGTCCAAGCCATGACCGGGGTTGGCCAGCACCAACACGCGGCGCTCAGCTTTTTCAATCGGTGTGAGTTCACCCGCTTTCAACAACAAAGGCTTCAAAGTTTTGTAGGGCCAATGCGTGGGCTGGGTTTGCCGCGTGGGAATATGGGGGGGCAACACGCCGCGCAAACTCGGCCACAAAGGCACCAGGTTCAGGTTGCGTAAATCTTGCACATAGTCGGGTGGCAGGTCTTCCAAGCGGCCGAGTTCATGGGTCATGGTGATGTCCTGTGGGGTCTGGAGGTGTTCAAGCCATGTTCACGAAAACACGTTGGTTCTCGATGCGCACGGGATAGATGCGGATGTTTTCGGTCAAAGGTGCGCACATGGCTTGGCCGGTGCACACATCAAACCGACCTTGATGCAAGGGACATTCAATCTCACGCCCTTCCAAAAAACCATCGCTCATGCGCGCTGCCCCATGGGTGCACAGGTTGTCGGTGGCGAAGATGTCGCCATCGACTTCATACAGCGCGATTTCTTTGCCATCGGCGTTCACCGCGGTCACGTCAGCTTCGGGCACGGCCTCGACGGCCAGCACATCAATCCAGTTGTCAGACATGGTGTTTTCCTCAGATGGGGTAGATGATGGAGTTGGCGATCATTTCGCTGTCGTACACGCACAAGCGCGATTGAAATTTCAAGCCTTCTGGGGTGCGCACGATGTCATCGTGGTAGTAGCCCACACTCAAAATGGTGGAGTCGCCATCGAACTTGGTGCGAATCACGGTGTAGTTGGCCTCGGCATGG
>JBIIPF010000132.1:0-5322 GCA_044342755.1 Limnohabitans sp.
CATTCAGCGTTCAGGCGTATCTCGAGTGTTGGCCCAGGCTTGAAGCCCTTGTCGAGTTCAACTTGGGTGGCCAACAACACCTGGTCTTCATAGCCATGGTTCACCATGTTGGCCACGGGAATCATGTAGGGCACCGGCCACAAGGTGGTTCCGGCCTTCATGCCTGGCGGCAGCGTCCAATTCAGTTGGGTGGCCAAGCCACTGTCGCCCGGGTTGAGCCAGTAGGTGTGCCAGCCCGGCTGGTGTTTCAACAACAAACCCAGCATCAGGCTTTGACCGGCTTGCACGCCTTGCGGTGCATGTGCCACCAACTCGGCCCGCACTTGCGGCGTGGTCACGACGGCAGAAGAAAGGCTTTGCGCTGGGCTGGCAGCCGACCACAACACCAAGCTGAGCAAAACGCTCAGCACCTGAAGTGGCTTGGCCAAGTGCTGGCGAAAGGCGTGAAATGTCATGGAGGGCGAGGTCAAAATGTCTTTGAGTGGCATGAATCCCATGTTACCCAAGCCCTTAAGATGCTGCGCATGAAGGACATTCCACGCTACTGGGCCGATTGCAACACCACCGACTTTGCTGAACTTGACGCGGCACACACCGTGGCCGTGTTGCCGCTGGGCGCCACCGAACAACATGGGCCGCACCTGCCTTTGTCGGTGGACACCGATTTGGCCAACGCCATGTTGGCCGCTGCGCTGGCGCATTTGCTGCCGTCTGATCCGGTGCTGTTGTTGCCCACCCAAAGCGTGGGTCTGAGCAGCGAACACAGCGCTTACGACGGCACCCTGAGTTTTCCACCGGCTTCGGTCATCGAGCAATGGTGCAGCCTGGGCGACAGCGTGGCGCGCACCGGCATCAAAAAACTCTTGCTCTTCAATGCTCATGGCGGCAACGTCGGTCTGATGGACGTGGTGGCGCGTGAACTGCGCGGCCACTGCGGCCTCACCGTGTTTGGCAGCAACTGGTACCAGTTACCCTTGGGGGACGCGCTGAAAGCCTTTGACGCCCACGAGCAACGCTTTGGGGTGCACGGCGGCGACATGGAAACCTCGCTCATGCTGGCCATCGCGCCGCACAAAGTGCGCATGGACGAAGCGCAGGTGTTCGCGTCCAGTTCTGAACAACGGGCCAAAGAGTTTGAACTTTTGGGCAACGGCCAAAGCGCCAAGCTGGGCTGGCACATGCAGGACTACAACCCGCATGGCGCGGCGGGCAACGCGGCGGCCGCCACCGCTGTCAAAGGCCAGGCGCTGCTCGACGCTGTTGGGGTGCAACTGGCCAAGTTGCTGCAAGAGTTGATGCGCTTTGAGCCTTTGATTTGACCAGCGGCGTCAAATCGTTCAAGGCAATATCAACATTTTGGCAACGCGCGGTTGCCAAGTGAGCGTTTCAGGTGAACGTCACCCAATCCTTGTAGGCGGGCGCATCAAAGTGGTTGATGGTGTTGAAGCTCACCAGCGTGTGGCGTTTCGGGTTGAACACCAATTCGCTCACGGCCGTGTTGCGAATCCGCATGTTCATCTCGATCATGCTCTCGGGCGGTGTGCCGAGCAAACTGCCCACAGCGATAGAAATAGGCCCACCGCTCGACACCATCAACACATCGCCGCTGTGCTGCGCTCGCACATGGGCCAACGCATCTTGAATGCCTTGCACGAAATCGCTGAACGCAGGCATGCCTTGGGGTTGAGCTTCAGCCCGCATCCAGGCTTGCAAGCCTTTGCGCAGCAGGCCGAAATGGTGCTTGTACAGCGCTGGCGTGTCGGGCTTGGCCAAGGGTTCGGGGTGGATGGTGTGGATCACCGCGTGGCTGTCGTACTCGTTCAAGCCCGGCCACACCAAAGGCTTTAAATGCGTTGCTTGCAGGCCGGTTTGAATGCCTTCCCAAGTTTGCCGATGCCGCTTCAAGCTGCCCATCAGCACGGCTTCAAACTGCAGACCGCGTTCGCGAAAATACGTGCCCAAACGCTGGCTTTGCTGATGCCCCAGCGGCGAAAGATTGTCGTAATCGTCGGCGCCAAACGAGGCCTGGCCGTGGCGCACCAAGTAGAGAGTTCCCATCCTTGGCATTCTATGAACGGTGAACGGCCATTTTGCGACTGATAAACACTGTGGCAACAACGGCCAAGCCAAAACCCACGGTGAGGGCGTCCAAGCGTTCGCCCAGCACGGGGATGGCGATCAGCATGCCCAAAAACGGTTGCAGCAACTGGATTTGGCTCACCCGCACCGTGCCACCCATGGCCAAGCCACGGTACCAAGCGAAAAAGCCCAGCCACATCGAGAACAAACACACATAAGCAAAGCCCGCCCATGCGGTCCATGGCACCGTCGTGTTGGGTTGACTCCACCACGCCAGCGGCACGGTGACCGGCATCGAGATGACCAGCGCCCAGCAAATCACTTGCTCCGCGCCCATGCTTTGGGACATGCGCGAACCCCAAGCGTAGCCCACGGCAGCAAACGCCATGGCGCACAGCAGCAGCAAATCCGCCAACTGCAAAGTCAAACCGGCTTGGCCCGAGCGCAGCAATGCAAAACTCACCACCAAACTGGTGCCGGTGATGGCGCACAACCAGAAACCCCAAGACGGGCGCTGTCGGTTCATCACCGCCGCCAACGCCGCTGTGGCCAGGGGCAACACGCCCGTGATGACGCTGGCATGGGAGGCTTCCACAAACCGCATGGCCAAGGAGGTGAAGAGGGGAAAACCAAACACCACACCCACCGCCACCAAGCCTAGCCCCTTCATTTGCGAGCGGTTGGGGCGCAATGCACCCGTGAACCACAGGTAGAAAATCGACAAAAAGCCAGCCACCGCCGCGCGACCCATGGCCACAAACACACCCGACAGATGCGGGTCCTCGGGCGTGCCCACCGCCAAGCGGGTGACCGGCAAAGTAACGGCAAAGGTCATCACACCGAGCAGGCCAAACCACATGCCGCGTCGTTCAGTGGGCGTCATGGGGTGGGCGCGCGCAAGCTCAAAGCTTCCCAGCGTTCCATCGCGGCCAGCAATTCATCGTCAATTTGCAGCACCCGCGCTGCTTTGTCGGCCGCGTCTTTGGGGTCGCTGACATACAAACGGCCATCGGCCAAAGCGCTGTTCAGGGCGGCTTGCTCCTGCTCAAGTGCTTCGATGGTGCTGGGCAGGCTGTCGTATTCGCGCTGCTCTTTGAAGCTGAGTTTTTTGACAGGGGCTTTGCTTGCAGGGACAGGCTCAGGCGTGCCATGGTGGGCGTCAGAGGCTTGTTTGTTGCCTGCCATTGCCGCCTCACCGGGGCCAACAGATGTTTTTGAGCCAGCGCTGGCCGTGCTGTTGCCAGTTGCTGGCGCGGGTTTGATCTCCGCTACTTTTTGCGACCACTCTTTGGCGCGGTTGGACTGCAGCAACCAGTCTTGCACGCCGCCTTCGTACTCGCGCCAATGGCCGTCGCCCTCATAGGCGATGGTGCTGGTGACCACATTGTCCAAAAAGGCGCGGTCGTGGCTGACCAAAAACACGGTGCCAGGGTAGTTTTGCAGCAACTCTTCCAACAGTTCCAGCGTGTCGATGTCCAAGTCGTTGGTCGGCTCGTCCAGCACCAATACATTGGCAGGGCGGGCGAACAAGCGCGCCAACAACAAACGATTGCGCTCGCCGCCGGAGAGGGTGCGCACCGGCGAATTGGCACGAGCTGGCGAGAATAAAAAATCGCCCAAATAGCTCTTCACGTGCTGGCGCTGGCTGCCAATTTCGATCCATTCGCTGCCCGGGCTGATGAAGTCCTCCAAGGTGGCGTCCAAGTCCAGCGCATTGCGCATCTGATCGAAGTACGCCACTTGCAGGTTCGCGCCTTGGCGCACTTTGCCGCTGCTGGCCTGCAACTCACCCAAAATCAGCTTGAGCAAGGTGGTTTTGCCCGCGCCGTTGGGTCCCACCAAACCCACTTTGTCGCCACGCAACAAGGTGGCGCTGAAGTTGTTCACCACCACTTTGTCGCCAAAGGACATGGTCACGTCGGTCAACTCGGCCACAATTTTCCCGCTGGGTAAACCCGCGTCCACACTGGCTTTCACCTGTCCCATGGTGTTGCGCCGCGCTTGCCGCGATGCCCGCAGCTTCTCTAAGCGGGCAATCCGCGCCACCGAGCGGGTGCGGCGTGCTTCCACCCCGCGGCGCACCCAAACTTCTTCTTGCGCGAGCAGTTTGTCGGCTTTGGCTTGCGTGACGGCTTCGGCCGCCAGCTCGGCTTCTTTGGTCAACAAGTAGGCTTGGAAATTCCCTTGGTAGGAGTACAAATGCCCACGGTCGAGCTCGACGATGCGGGTGGAGACCTTGTCTAAAAAGGCGCGGTCGTGGGTGATGACGACCACGCTGCCTTTGAATTCCACCAACAAGTCTTCCAGCCACTGGATGCTGTCCAAATCCAAGTGGTTGGTGGGTTCGTCCAGCAGCAGCATGTCGGGCAAGGTCACCAGCGCTTGGCCCAGCGCCACGCGCTTCTTGGTGCCGCCAGACAAGCTGCCCACCAAAGCCTCGCCATCCAAATGCAGGCGTTGCAGGGTTTCGGTCACGCGCTGTTCCCAGTTCCAGCCGTCTTGCATCTCGATTTTGTTTTGCAGGGCATTCAGGTCGCCTTCGCCTGCGTAATACTGCTCCAGCACGGCTTTAAGGGGCGACAAACCCTCGCTCACCGCTTCAAAAACCGTCATCTCCGAAGTCAGAACGGGCTCTTGCGCCACGTACGCCAGCTTCAAGTCTTGTTGAAACTGGATCACGCCGTCATCCAGGTGCTCCATGCCCGCCAAGATCTTCAAGAGGGAAGACTTGCCCGTGCCGTTGCGGCCAATCAGCCCAATGCGCTCGGAGGTTTCTATCGAAAGTGCTGTTTTGTCTAGCAGGGGAACGTCGCCGAATGCCAGCTGTGCTGCTTGAAGTGTGATGAGAGCCATCGCCGCATTATCCCGACGCGTCAGCAGCACGACTCACCCTCATCAATCTGGCTCAAACGATTTGCAAAGCGGCCAAACAACTGCCGCTTCGAAAACGGGCCTGGCCATGACCTTCAAAGCGCTACATCAAGAACTGCAGCGCCCCACACGGTCATGGCACCCTTCAAAGCGCGATGGCCGCAAGGTGGTCGACGGAAACTGTTCAACACCCGCCACTACGGACAAAAATCGGCGCCAATGTACGCATGCGAGCACTTATTTCAAAAATATTTCGAAGCCAAATTCTCAATAAAAACAAAGCCTTGCGAGAGATGGAGGGCGTTTCGCCGAAGAGTTTGAAGAGGAAAAGCCGGCGGCGGTCAAAAAGTGCGCTATAGTAGCGGGCTCAGC
>JBIIPF010000133.1:0-5293 GCA_044342755.1 Limnohabitans sp.
CGCCGCATCGGCATTGAGGGTGTCATCCACCACCATCATCCGTTTGGGCGGTTTCAAACTGTTGTCGGCGTGCCATTGAGCCTGCTGCGCTTGGCCATCGACGGTCCAGTGGACCACCGCAGGTGCTGGCTCGCTCAACATGAAACTTGTGTGCAATTCATGCGGCTATTGTTCACCATGGCCTGAACTCGCTGACAATGCAGGCTTTCTGTTCAAGGATGTCTGCGCTTTATGGCGATTCAATGGTTTCCAGGTCACATGCACCTCACGCGCAAGGCGATTGGGGAGCGCATCAAAGAGATCGATGTGGTCATCGAGATGTTGGATGCACGCCTGCCTGGCTCGAGCGCCAATCCCATGTTGGCCGAACTCATCAAAGGCAAGCCAGCCCTCAAAGTGCTGAGCAAACAAGACTTGGCCGACCCAGATCGCACCGCCTTGTGGCTGGCCCATTACAACGCGTTGCCCGGCGTGAAGGCGATGGGTTTGGACACCAGCATGCGTTCGCCGGCCAAAGCCCTGATGGACGCTTGCCATGCCCTGGCCCCTTTGCGCGGCAGCATGGTCAAGCCCATGCGGGTGCTCATTTGCGGCATCCCCAACGTGGGCAAGTCCACCCTGATCAACACCTTGAAGGGCCAACGCGCCACCAAAACTGGCGATGAAGCGGGTATCACCAAAACCGAGCAGCGCATCACCTTGGCCGATGGGTTTTATCTGTTCGACACCCCCGGTGTGCTGTGGCCACGCATCATCGTCGAGCAAAGCGGTTTCAATTTGGCCGCCAGTGGTGCGATTGGTGTGAACGCGTTTGATGAAGAAGTGGTGGCACTGGCGTTGCTGAACTACCTGATTCCCAACTATCCGCAGGCGCTTCTTGAACGCTACAAGCTCGACGTGCAAGGCATGAACGATGAACAAGCCTTGAACGCCATTGGCCGACATCGAGGTGCGGTGCAAAGTGGTGGTCGCATCAACACCACCAAGGCCGCCAACATCGTCATCCAAGATTTCCGCGCCAACGCCTTGGGGCTGGTCACGCTGGAAACTCCAGATGAATTTGCCCAGTGGTTGAAAGAGGGCAAGCAAGCCGATGCCGAGCGTGCCTCGCGCAAGAAAGCCCGCAAAGCCGAGGATTGAGCATGGCCACGCTCCGCCCCAACCCCGTTTGGACTTGGTTGCTGACAACCACAGAGCGGCTGAGGGCGCACCCGCAAATTTTGTTGCTGTCGTGCTTGGTGGGTGCTGGCGCGAATTCCTTGATTTTTGTCTTCGTCCACCAACCCGACTACAACCACGATGCCAACTGGCTGGGCGTGTTGGCTTTTTGGGGCTTAGCCGCTGTGGTGCCGTTTCAACGCCACATCAAATTGATCAGCCATCTGGCCTTGTTGACAGCTTTGACGCTCATGACCTATGTGACGCTCAACACCGGGGGCATCAATTCACCGGCCATGGTGTGGATGACCATCTTGGCGGTGCCCGCCTTGTTGCTGCTTGATCGCCGGGCGGCCCTGCTTTGGTTGGGCCTCATTTTGTGCGTGTGCGGCTTGGAGTATGTCGCTGTTTTGCAAGGCTGGGTCTCGGGCGCCGTGCTGAAAGAAGCGGCCATCATTCCCTGGGTCTTGACCGACAAAATCAATGTGGCCATCAGCTTGATGTTGGCAGTCAATTTTTACGACCGTTTGCACAACCAGCAAATGACGGCATTGGCGCAAAGCAATGAGGCGCTTGAAAACACACAAGCAGCTTTGCTGCAAGCGCAGTCCCACAAAGACGAGTTCATTGCATCCGTGGGCCACGAGTTGCGCACCCCCATGAACGCCATCTTGGGCCTGAACGGCGTGCTGTTGAGTGAACTGGCGGATGAACCCGACAACGCGCAAATCGCCAAGCACATTGGTGAATCCACCCAACAACTGCTGGGCTTGGTCAACGATATTTTGGATTTCTCGCAACTCGAAGCCGCCCGCTTGGCCTTGTCGGAAAAGCCCTTGTTGTTGGACGAGGGCTTGCGCCACATGCTCAAAACCCATGAAGCGCTTGCAGCGGCCAAACAACTGCAACTGCTTGTGCATGTGGATGAAGGCTTGCCCACGGCGGTGCTGCTGGACCCTTTGCGGCTGCAACAAGTGCTGGACAACTTGTTGGACAACGCGGTGAAGTTCACCGACCACGGGCACATCACACTGCGGGTCGCTGATGCCCATGGGTTCATTCGCTTTGAGATTGAAGACAGCGGACGTGGCATTCCCCTGGATCGCCAAGAGGACGTGTTCAAGCGCTTTGAACACGCCGATGTGCAAACCAAACGCGCTTTTGGCGGCACGGGTTTGGGTTTGGCCATTTGCGAACGCTTGGTGAGCTTGCAAGGCGGTCGCATTGGGGTGCAAAGCCGGCCCCATCAAGGGGCCCTGTTTTGGTTTGAATTGCCCTTGAAACCGGTGCAATTGAACCTGTTGGCCGCGCACTCCACTTCTGTCGCGCTGGACAACAGCGCGGCAGTTCGCTTCTTGTTGGTCGATGACAATGCGGTCAACCAATTGGTGGCCAGTCTGGTGCTGAAGAAAATGTGGCCCCAGGCTGACATCACCACCGCGTCCAGCGGCGAGCAAGCGCTGCAACTGCTGGACACACAGCACGTTGACCTGGTGTTGATGGACATGGTGATGCCGGGCATGGATGGCTTGGAAACCACCCGTCTGATTCGCCAACAAACGCGGGTTGACGTTGCGAATCTTCCGATCATTGGCTTGACGGCCAACACCACGCCAAAGGACCGAGACCATTGCCTGGAAGCGGGCATGAACGATGTGTTGTCCAAGCCGATGGACGGGGCCACCGTGCAAACCACCCTCCAGTATTGGCTGGGTCAAGCTTTGGCAAGCGCTGCGCACAGGGACGCGCCATGAGCCAATGGCCCAGCACGCCACCCTCGCCAGCCACAATTTGGAGGCGGCTGCAAACCTACTTTGCCAATCGGTTTGACGACCCCAAGATGCCCTATGCCATCTTGGTGATTGTGATTGCCATCTTGTCCAGCCTCACCAGCTTGGCGGTCACCAAAGACCCGGTGACCCGCGTCTCATTGAATGTCATGATCGGCTGCCTGCTGATCTTGTTGCTCATGATTTTCAGATTCAAACTCTCGATCGGCACCTTGTCGCAGATTGGTTTGTGGATTGGCTTTGTGCATATTTCCATCATCACGTGGATGGATGGCGGTGTTTTCTCCTTGAAAAACAACTGGCTGCTGGTGATGATGGTGATGCAGTACTACATGGGCAGCCGGCGGCTGGGTTTCATTTGGCTGGGGTTGATCATCTTGGCGTTGTTGGGGCAGACGTGGGAAGGCTTCATGCCCGTCTCAGCGGCGCTGCAAGCCACCGGTGCAGACCGCGCTTTGTTGTCTTTGATTGCGGTGATTGCACCCATGTTGGTGATTTTTCTGGTGCCGCGTTTTTTTCAAGACAAGTACAACCAAGCGTTGCTCTTGAGTCAACAACGTCAACGTGAATTGCAAGCCAAACAAGCCGAGTTGGAACACACCTTGCAAATGCGCGAGCATTTCATCGCCTCCGTCAGCCATGAGTTGCGCACCCCCATGAACGCCATTCTGGGTTTGAACGCTTTGTTGCTCGACCGCGTGAAAAACAAACCACAAGCCGAAAAAGTGCTGGCCTACACCAGGCAATCGGCCGACCATTTGATGACCGTGATCAACGATGTGCTCGACTATTCGCAGTTTGTCAGCGGCCAACTGACGGCGCGGGTGGAGCGCTTTGAGTTGCAAGCCACGGTGATGGCTGCCTTTGAATTGTTCAAGCCACGCATTGAAAGCACCAAGCTGCACTATGCGTGCCAGGTGGACCCAGGCGTACCGCCGTGGGTGGACACGGATCGGCATCGGCTGATGCAAGTGCTGGTGAATTTGCTGGGCAACGCCATCAAGTTCACGCACAACGGCAGCGTGTTGTTGCGGGTGCAAGCCGTGGATGGTGGGGTGAAGTTTTCAGTGCAAGACACCGGCATTGGCATTGCCGCCGATCAACAACAGAAAATCTTTGAACGTTTCAGCCAAGCCCAGCCCCACATCCAATCGCAATACGGTGGCAGTGGTTTGGGTCTCACGATTTCATTGCGGCTGGTGCAAATGCTGCATGGCCACATGGGCTTGGACAGTCAGCCAGGCGTTGGGTCCACGTTTTGGTTTTGGTTGCCGCTGCGCAACCAACCCGCCCCTGCGGGCCGTCAAGCCATGGCTGAACCTGTGCCCAGCACCGATCTGCCCCATTTGCGTTTTTTGGTGGTGGACGACCACCCGGTCAACCGCTTGTTGGCCAAACAAGTGTTGCAACAACACTGGCCCGGTTGCATGGTCGATGAATGCGAGAACGGGGCCAAGGCCACGCAGGCCTTGCAAACTGGCGAGCCCTATGACTTGATGTTGATTGACATGGTCATGCCGGTGATGGATGGCATCGAAACCATGCATTGGGTGCGCCAAGCGGATGCGCCCCACATTCGGGGCTTGCCGGTGCTGGGCTTGACCGCCAATGTGAGTGAGCCTGATTTGCTGCGGTTTCAGCAAGCAGGCTTGAATGGCTTGTTGCTCAAACCGTTTGATTTGGAGCGCTTGCGCGGTGAAGTGCAACGACTGGTGTTGCACAGGTCCGCACCCGCGTGAAAATCACGTCTGTTTGGTCGTCTGCTTGAGCAAGCCACCGAGGCTGGTGATGTCGAAGTGGCCCACATTGGGAAAGACCGTGCTCAGGTTGCTGTCAGACACGCCAAACCAGCGTGCCACCGGCGCGAACATTTGTTCCAGGGACGTGGTGGGAATCAAGATGCCTCCCCCAATGGATTGCTCGTGTGTGAGAGCAATCGCTGGCGCTGTGCCGTGAAACCGCCCGCCGTTGACAGCACCACCCACAAGGAAATGATGGCTGCCCCAGCCGTGGTCCGAACCGTCACCGTTGGACGCCAAAGTGCGGCCGAAGTCGGAGGCCGTGAAAGTGGTCACCTTGTCGCCGACACCCATCTTCACCATGGCTGTATCAAATTCAGCACAGGCGTCGCTGACCATCTTCAGCAACAGCGGGTGCTGTGTGGGCAGGTTGTCATGCAAATCAAAACCACCCACCCCCACCATGAACACCTGGCGTTTCAAGCCCAAGTTGGGACCTTGCTGGATCATGCGGGCCACCATTTCCAATTGCGCGGCCAAGGGAGTAGATTCAATTCTGGTGTTTGTACTGTTGTATTTGGTGTTGGGCAAGTGCGCGTGCGCAGA
>JBIIPF010000134.1:0-5261 GCA_044342755.1 Limnohabitans sp.
CGCCACCCCGAATTGGATGCGGCCTTCAAAGAATTGGTGCTCACCCTGCCCAGCGAAAGTTACATCGCCGAACAGTGTGCACAAGTCGATCCGCAAAGCATTCACGCCGTGCGAGAAGCCATGCGCTTGCAACTGGCCACCGCCTTGCAAGAAGATTGGGTCTGGGCTTTCCATCACCATGCGTCCAAAGGAAGTTACCAAACCGATGCGGCCGCCTGCGGTCAACGCGCTTTGCGCGGCATGGCCTTGGTGTATTTGTGTTTGGCTGGTCAGCGTCAAGCTGACAACACCTGGGCGCAACACGCCTTGGCGGTGTTTGAAAAAGCCAGCAACATGACCGAGCGCATGCATGGCCTGGCCGCCTTGGTGCACATCGACCATCCTTTGGCCGCCGGTGCATTGGCGCAGTTCCATGCCTTGTTCAAACATGAAGAATTGGTGTTGGACAAATGGTTTGCCTTGCAAGCCTCGGCCAGTGGCAGCCAATCCGATGTGCTGGCCAAAGTGCGTCAACTCATGCAACACCCTGACTTCCATGTGCACAACCCGAACCGGGCGCGCAGCTTGATTTCCAGTTATTGCGTGAACGCCGCCGCCTTCCACCGCAGCGATGCCGCAGGTTATGTGTTTTGGAGCGAGCGCGTGTTGGAAATTGACAGCTTCAACCCGCAGGTGGCGGCCCGTTTGGCCCGCACCTTGGACCGTTGGCGCAAGTTGGTCGAACCCTACCGCAGTGCCGCCCACGAAGCGATTCGCCGCGTCGCCGCCAAAGACGATTTGAGTGCCGATGTGCGTGAAGTGATCAACGCGGCCTTGGAGGACTGAAGCATGAGCACATCCCTGTCGCGGTATTTGGTGGAACAACAACGCGCCAAAAACAACATCCCGCCCGAACTGCGTCTGTTGTTGGAAGTGGTGGCCAGGGCCTGCAAAAGCATCAGCCATGCGGTGAACAAAGGCGCCTTGGGTGGCGTGCTGGGCTCGGCCCACAGCGAAAACGTGCAAGGCGAGGTGCAGAAAAAACTCGACATCATTGCCAACGAAGTGCTGATCGAAGCCAACGAATGGGGTGGCCATTTGGCCGCCATGGCCTCGGAAGAAATGGACAGCATTTACCTCGTGCCCAACCGCTATCCGCAAGGCGAATACCTGCTGTTGTTTGATCCCTTGGATGGCTCGAGCAACATCGATGTGAACGTGAGCATTGGCACCATCTTCAGTGTGCTGAAAAAACCCGAAGGCAGCGCCGGTGTGAGCGAAGCCGATTTTTTACAACAAGGCAGCGCGCAAGTGGCCGCTGGTTATTGTGTCTATGGCCCGCAAACCACCTTGGTGCTCACCGTGGGTGATGGCGTGGCCATGTTCACCTTGGACCGCGAACAAGGCTCGTTTGTGCTGACGCAAGAAGATGTGCGGATTCCCGCCGACACCCAAGAGTTCGCCATCAACATGAGCAACATGCGGCACTGGGCCCCACCGGTCAAGCAGTACATCGACGACTGCTTGGCAGGCAAAGCCGGTGTGCGCGGCAAAGACTTCAACATGCGTTGGGTGGCCAGCATGGTGGCCGATGTGCACCGCATCCTCACCCGAGGTGGCGTCTTCATGTACCCTTGGGACCAGCGCGAGCCCAACAAGCCTGGCAAGTTGCGTTTGATGTACGAGGCCAACCCGATGGCCTGGTTGGTTGAGCAAGCCGGGGGGGCCGCCACCAACGGCCAGCAACGCATCATGGACATCCAACCCACCGAGCTGCACCAACGTGTGAGTGTCTTCTTGGGCTCGAAAAACGAGGTTCAGCGGGTCACAGCGCTGCACCAAGCCAGCTGATTTTTTTCAACACCATACAAAGGCCACCTCATGAGCATCCAAAAACACCTGCCCGCCTTGCTCTTGTCCGTGGTGGCTTTGATCAGCCCGCAAGCACACGCCGAGGCGGTCAAGATCGCTTTCATTGATGTGCTGTCAGGTCCTTTTGCCGCCGCGGGCAAATCGTCTTTAGACCAACTGCGTGCCGTGGTGACAGCCCGCAACGCCAAAGCCAAACCCACCGACCCGCAGTTTGAGGTGGTACCTTTCGATGGCAAGGGCTCGCCCCAGGAAAGCGCCTTGATGTTGAAGAGCGCATCCGACCAAGGCATTCGGTATGTGACCCAAGGCGGTGGTTCTGGTGTGGCCTTTGCGCTGACCGAAGCCATCGCCAAAATCGCTGATCGCGAACCCCACAAAGCCATGGTCTACCTGAACTATTCGGCGATGGACCCGGGCCTGACCAACGACCGCTGCAACTTCTGGCACTTTCGCTTCTACCCGTCCAGCGAAATGAAAATCGAGGCGCTCACCACCTACATGAAGACGCGGCCCGACATCAAGAATGTCTATTTGTTGAACCAAGACTACACCCACGGACAGCAAGTGTCTAAAGCGTCCAAGGCCTACTTGGCCCGCAAACGCCCTGATATTCAAATCGTGGGTGACAACTTTGTGCCGATTGCCCAGGTCCGCGACTTCGCGCCCTACATCGCCAAAATCAAAGCCTCGGGTGCCGACACCGTCATCACGTCCAACTGGGGTACCGACTTGACTTTGTTGTTGAAAGCGGCCAAGGACTACGGCTTGAACATCAACTTTTTCACCATGAATGCCAACAACCCCGGTGTGCCCGCGCAAATGGGTTCATGGGGCGAAAACAAAGTGAGCGTCATCTGGAACTGGGGCCACAACGCGCCCACACCCGAGTTGGAAAAGATTTACATCGCCTATCAAAAACAATCGAACGAAGACTTTATTTTTGCCGCCCACTACAACATCGTGCACATGTTGACCGCTGCCATGGACAAAGCCAAAAGCACCGAGCCCAAAGCGGTGGCCTATGCCTTGGAAGGCATGAAGTTCAAAAGCCCTGTGGGCGAAGTGGAAATGCGCAAAACAGACCACCAATTGCTAGCGCCCTTGTTCATGGGCATGTGGGCCAAGCAGGGCAGCAAAGGGGTCAAGTACGATGCTGAAAAAACCGGCTATGGTTTTCGATCTGAAGTAGTGTGGGATGCTTATGTGAGTGCACAGCCCACTTCATGCCAAATGAAACGCCCTTGAAGGAACGCTATGGCTACCCCACCCAGTGAACTGATCCACGCCTTGGTTTTGCGCGAAATGCAAGACGGCATCATCCGAGACGGCCTGTGGGCCAAAGCTGTTTTGGAGTCGGGTTCGGACAAGGCCAAAGCCAAAGCAACCTACATCCGCTTGCGGGCCGCCAGCATGCAAGAAGAAACCCGCAACCTGTTGGTCAAACAAATTCAACAGGGCCTGAAAGACACCCTGAAGCCGAAAAAAGATTTTTTGTCCGCCAGCAGTTTGAAAAAACCGAATTAAGTGCCCAGTTTCTTCAGCAAATCGGCCTGCACGATTTCAATCCAATAACCGTCGGGGTCTTTGATGAAGGCCACATCGCGCATCTTGCCCTGCTCGGGGCGTTTCACATAAGTGACCTGGTTGTCGTCAAACCACTTCACGGCGGCGGCCAAATCGGGCACTGAAAAACAAATGTGTCCAAAGCCTTGGGGTTGGGCATTGCCATCGTGGTATTTGAAAGCCGCATCCGACTCGGTACCCCAATTGTGGGTCAACTCCAGAACACCGCTTTGCGAAAAGGTCCACGCCGTGCGTTCGCCTTGGTCTTGCGGCGCCTGCTGCGCCTGCTCGGCCACGGCCAAAAAGTACAGAGTGAACTTCATCTCGGGGAAGTCCAGTTTGCGCAGCACCCGCATGCCAAACAACCTGCTGTAAAAATCCAAAGCCACTGCCGGGTCTTTCACCCGCAGCATGGCGTGGTTCAATACAAAGCCTTTAGAGTGGGCGGTGGGCTGCTCGCAAACACCGGGGTGTTTTTCAGTGGAAAACGTCATGGCTATATTTAAGATTTAACAGCGGCCAGGGCTGCGGGACGCGCTGCGGGGCCATGGTGTGTGCCTGTGAGCTCAGCTGGCGAGTCGAGGTTCAAGCTGGCATCGACCGCCTGCTGCTGCTTTTCTTGCGAGATGAGGCAACGCCGCAGGTATCGCAAACTGGTGACACGCAAAAACGAGGCGAAGTTGGAGACCTCGCCCCGGTGGTCCAAGATTTCATCGTGCAGTGTGCAGATGAGGGCGTTGGTGGTGCAGCCCTCATCCTCGGCCATTTCGGCCAGCACATCCCACACGGTGTTTTCCAAGCGAATGCTGGTGAGCATGCCGCGGATGCGAATCGAACGTGTACGCTGCTCGTACAGAATCGGATCGGCTTTGACGAAATACTCACACATGCATTGCTCCTTGGCAGAACCTGCTTTGCTTAGATGGCGCGTTCAGTCATTTGCTTGGCGATGTAATCCGCCTGGCGAATGGCCAAGGACACGATGGTCAATGTGGGGTTCTCAGCACCACCGGTGGTGAACTGTGAACCATCACTGATGAACAGGTTGGGGATGTCATGGGTTTGACCCCATTTGTTGGCCACGCCGTCGCGGGCGTTGGCGCTGATGCGACAAGTGCCCAGGTTGTGGGTGGACGGGTAAGGCGGTGTGCGGTAGGTTTTGATGGCACCGGCCGCTTGGTAAATGCGCTCGCCTTGGGTGAACGCGTGGTTGCGCATGACGATGTCATTTTCATGGTCGTCAAAGTGCACGTTGGGCACTGGGCTGCCCCATTTGTCTTTCACATTGGTGTTCAAGGTGATGCGGTTGGTTTCGCGCGGCATGTCTTCACCCACCAGCCACATGCCCGCCAGGTTGGTGTAGTGGTCCATCCACCATGCGTACTCTGCACCCCAAGCACCGGGGTCCAAGAAGGCAGGCATGAAGGCCAAGCCCAAAGACAAGGTTTCCATCTCATAGCCGCCCACAAAACCACGTTTGGGGTTGTGGAAAGACTCATCGCGAATGATGCCGGCCATGGTGGTGCCACGGTACATGTGCACCGGGTCTTTGAAGGCCGCATACACCGAGCCTGTCATGTGGCGCATGTAGTTGCGACCCACTTGACCAGAAGAGTTGGCCAAGCCGTCTGCGAACATGTTGGACGCCGACAGCAACAACAAGCGCGGTGTTTCGATGGAGTTGCCCGCCACGCACACCACGCGTGCTTTTTGGCGTTGCTCTTTGCCATCTTTGTCAAAGTAAACAACACCGCTGACCAAGCCTTTGTCGTTGTGCTCGATGCGGGTGACATGGGATTCGGGGCGAAGGTCGAGGTTGCCGGTGGCTTCAGCCTTGGGAATCTCGG
>JBIIPF010000135.1:0-5164 GCA_044342755.1 Limnohabitans sp.
CGTTGGCGGGCTTTGCGCGGCCAAGCCATGGGCATGGTGTTTCAAGAACCGATGACCGCCTTGAACCCGGTGATGCGCTGCGGCGAGCAGGTGGACGAGGTGCTGCGCACCCACACCGATTGGCCCGCTGCGCAACGCCGCGACCACATCATGCACATGCTGGCGCAAGTGCGCCTGCCCGACCCCGAACGCATCTGGGCCAGCTACCCGCACCAACTCAGTGGCGGGCAACGCCAACGCATCGTCATCGCCATGGCCATGGTGATGAAACCGGCGCTGCTCATTTGTGATGAACCCACGACTGCGCTGGACGTGACCACGCAAAAAGACATCTTGCAACTCATCCACCAGTTGCAACAAGACACCGGCAGCGCCGTGCTATTTATCACGCACGACATGGGCGTGGTGGCCGATATTGCCGACCAGGTGTTGGTGATGCACCAAGGTGTGGCGGTCGAGATGGGCGCACGTGACGATGTGCTGCTGCGTCCGCAAGCCGATTACACCCGCGCTTTGCTGGCCGCGGTGCCGAGCATGACGCCGCCGCCTGCCAAAGTATGGGCCGACACGCCGC
Organism: Limnohabitans sp.; assembly: GCA_044342755.1. GTDB lineage: Bacteria > Pseudomonadota > Gammaproteobacteria > Burkholderiales > Burkholderiaceae_C > Limnohabitans. The sequence continues at coordinate 575 of JBIIPF010000135.1, forward strand.
CTGTGTTGCAAGCGCAAGCCGTGAGCAAAACCTATGGCACGCACTTGGCTTTGCAAGACGCCAGCCTGCGCTTGCGTGCGGGCGAAACCGTCGGCATCGTGGGCGAATCAGGCTCGGGCAAGTCCACTTTGGCGCGTTGCATCTTGCGCCTCATCGACCCGACCTCCGGCGATATTCATTGGGGCAAAGACAACATCGCCACGTGGCCCGAGCGCCGCTTGCGACCAGTTCGGCACCGGGTGCAAGTGGTGTTCCAAGATCCGAACCGTTCTTTGAACCCGCGCCTGACCATCGGTCAGTCGATGGTGGAGGGCGCACGCAACTTTGGTGCAGGTGCTTTGGAGGCCGAGCGATTGGGCCAAGAACTGTTGCAACAAATGCGCTTGCCCGAGGGCGCTTGGCAGCGCTATCCCAGCCAGTTCAGCGGCGGTCAACGGCAACGCATCGCCTTGGCGCGAGCCTTGGCCTGTCGCCCCGATGTGCTGGTGGCCGATGAAGCGGTGAGCGCCTTGGACGTGTCGGTGCAAGCGCAAATTCTGGATTTGCTGCGCGAGGTGCAAGCCCGCATGGGCTTGGGCTTGCTGTTCATCACCCACGACCTGCGCGTGGCGGCGCAGCTTTGTGATCAAGTGATCGTGATGCACCAAGGCCAAATCGTGGAGCGCGGTGCCACCGCTGCTTTGTATGCCCAGCCGCAACACAACTACACCCGCGCCTTGCTTGCCAGTGCGCCCGATGTGCAAAAGCTTTAGGGAGACCACACCATGCAGCAACTGACCCAATGCACCGCCACCCAATTGCTCACGCTCTACCGCAGCGGCGCTGCTTCACCGGTGCAAGCCACCGAAGCCGTGCTTGCGCGCATCGCGCAACTCAACCCGCGCTTGAACGCGTTTTGCCTGGTCGATGAAGAAGTGGCCTTGCAATCAGCGCGCGACAGCGAAGCGCGTTGGCAAGCCCACAGAAACAACGGCGCCGATGTGTTGCCCCTGGATGGCGTGCCGGTGTCCATCAAAGATTTGATCCTGACCCGGGGTTGGCCCACACTGCGCGGCAGCAAAACGGTGAACCCCGATCAGCCTTGGGAGGTGGATGCACCGGTGACGGCACGTTTGCGCGAAGCAGGTGCGGTGCTGCTGGGCAAAACCACCACCCCTGAATTTGGTTGCAAAGGCGAAACCAATTCCCTGCTCACCGGCATCAGCCGCAATCCTTGGAACCTGGACCACACACCCGGCGGTTCGTCGGGTGGTGCATCGGCTGCAGTCACTGCGGGCCTGGGACCACTGGCCGTGGGCACCGATGGTGCGGGCAGTGTGCGCATTCCAGCAGCCTTTTGCGGCAACGTGGGTTTCAAGCCCAGCTTTGGTCGTGTGCCGGCCTACCCCTTGTCGCCGTTTGGTTCAGTGGCGCATTTGGGGCCGCACGCCATGACCGTGGAAGACGTGGCCTTGATGATGAACAGCATCAGCCGGCCCGATGCACGCGACTGGACGTCGCTGCCCTTTGATGGCACCGACTACTCGGAACTGTTGGACTTTGGCGTGCGTGGTTTGCGCGTGGCTTATTCGCCCACCCTGGGCTATGCCCACCATGTGCACCCCGAGATTGCGGCCGCCACGGCGCAAGCGGCTCAACATTTGCACCACTTGGGCGCCTTTGTCGAGCAGGTGGACCCGGGTATCGACGACCCGCTGGACATCACCACCGGTTTGTGGTTTGCGGGGGCCTATCAGGTGTGGCAAACCTTGACGCCCGCGCAGCAAGCCTTGACCGACCCCGACTTTGCTGCCGAAGCTGCCTTGGGTGCAAAGTTGGACGCCAACGCCTTGCATCAACTCAACCAACGACGCGGCCTGTTGGGTTCGCACTTGCGTCAGTTCATGCAGCGCTTTGACCTCATCTTGACGCCCAGCACGGCCATTCCTGCTTTCAAAGCGCGACCAGCAGGCCACAGCCCCATGACTTCGGAAGCCATGCTCGGCTGGACACCGTTCAGCTATCCGTTCAACCTGAGCCAACAACCGGCCATCACCGTGCCTTGCGGCTTAACAACGGAGGGCTTGCCCATGGGTGTGCAGTTGGTGGGTCCCATGTTCGGTGATGCCTTGGTGTTGCAAGCGGCGCAGGCCTTGCAGGCCTGCTATCCGCTGCAACGACCTACACTCTCTTGATTTGCCTGCAAAGAACAATGACATCTCCTCTTTTCATCGTCGGCTTGGGCGGCACCTTGCGCGACGGTTCGTCCAGTGAACACGCCTTGAAACTCGCCTTGTCCCATGCGGCCAGTTTGGGTTGCGACACCCAGCGCTTTGCCGGGCCCGATCTGGATTTGGCGCTGTACGACCCCCGACGCACCGAGCGCAGCCCAGCCGAAGCGGCCTTGGTGGAAGCCTTGCGTCGCGCCGATGGCGTGATTTGGTCCACACCCAGTTACCACGGCAGCATGTCGGGCTTGTTGAAAAACGCCATCGATTACATCGAAGACATGAACCAAGACGAGCGCGTGTACTTGACTGGCCGGGCTGTGGGTTGCATCGTCTGCGCCTATGGTTCGCAGGCCATGGGCACCACCTTGTCGTCGATGCGCGACATCATCCACAGTTTGCGCGGATGGCCCACGCCTTTCGGCGCGGCTTTGAATGTCTTGCAAACTTCCTTTCAAGACCCCGCCAGCGACAGCGCCCAAGAAGCCTTGCTGGCTTGCCAAACCGTGGCCGAGGAAGTTGTTCAATTTGCCAAGGCTTGGCGCAGGCCCTGATCTGCCCCCGGGTGGGTATCATCCCGCCCACCCTTGAAGACCTTCACCCCATGACATTCATCGCTCTTGATGTTGGCAACACCCGCTTGAAATGGGCTTTGTTCGACAGCCACCAACCCGATGCGCTGCTGTTGTCGCATGGTGCGGTGTTCTTGGAGCACATCGACCGTTTGGCCGATGAAGATTGGAAAGACCTGCCCGCGCCCAGCGAAACCTTGGGTTGCATCGTCGCCAGTGACGCACTGCGTCGGCGTGTCGGCGAGCAAATGGAGCACTGGGATTTGTCACCGCGCTGGGTCGTGCCCAATGCCGCCGAAGCCGGCTTGGTGAATGGCTATGACCACCCGACACGCTTGGGTGCCGACCGTTGGGTGGCCATGATCGGTGCCCTGGCGCGCATGAAAGAACAAACCCAAGGCCAAGCCCCCCGCCCGATGGTGGTGGTGATGGTGGGCACGGCGGTAACGGTGGAAGCCATTGACGCGCAAGGGCATTTCTTGGGTGGTTTTATTTTGCCGGGCCACGGCATCATGTTGCGTGCTTTGGAGTCGGGCACCGCTGGCTTGCGTGTGCCTACTGGCGAGGTGCGTGAGTTCCCCACCAACACCAGCGATGCGCTCACCAGTGGCGGCACTTACGCCATTGCAGGTGCCATCGAGCGCATGGTGCAACACGTGCGCCAACACACGCATGCCGAGCCCCTGTGCTACATGACGGGCGGTGCGGGCTGGAAGATGGCGCCCAGCATGTCGGTGAAATTTGAATTGGTGGAAAGCCTGATTTTTGACGGTCTGCGTCAAATCGCCAGTCAGCGTTTGGCCACCTGAACCGCGCAGTCGTAGAACACCGGGGCGCGTCCCATGTCGGTGAGTTTTTGTGACGTGAGTTCGTTCACATTGGTGCCGTTGGCACCAAGTTTGCGCCACCAAATCCCCAAGCCCACCACCATGCCCGCACGCGCTCTGGTGCTGACATGCGCTTTGCATTCGTAGCTGCCGCGGTCGTTGAACACCCGCACCATCTCGCCATCTTGCAACTGCCGTGCAGCGGCATCGTCGGGGTGGATTTCCAGCAATGGTTCACCCTCCATGTCGCGCAGGCTTTTCACATTGACAAAAGAGGAGTTCAAAAAGTTGCGTGCGGGTGGTGAAATCATCGCCAAGGGATAGGTGTCTTGCGCGGTAGGTGCTTCGTAATTGGGAATGAAGTCGGGCAAACCGTCTTGACCTAGCGCTTGCAAGCCGGGGCTGACAAATTCGCATTTGCCCGAAGCCGTGGCAAAGCCGCCATGGGCAAACGGGGCGTCTTGCACGGGCCAATGCGCAAAACCGTCTTGCAGCAATGTCTCCCACGTCACGGGTGCTGTGCTTTGCAGATTGCGCGGGTGTTGCAGCGCCAAGCGGCACAGGCTTTCATCGTCTTCTTGCAGCAGTGGGTTGTTCATACCCATGCACACAGACAACGCCCGGAATATTTGGGTGTTGGTTTTGGCTTCACCCAGGGGCGCAATGGCCGGGCGGTTCAGCAGCACATCGGTGTGGCCATAGCTGTTGTGGATGTCCCAGTGTTCGAGTTGGGTGGTGGCCGGCAGCACATAGTCGGCATGGTCGGCGGTGTCGGTCATGAAATGCTCCAGCACCACGGTGAACAAATCCTCGCGCGCAAAACCTGTCACCACTTTCGCAGACTCGGGCGCCACCGCCACCGGGTTGCTGTTGTAGACCACCACCGCTTCAATCAAATCGGGCGTGTTCAAGGCGTCGCCAATCGTGCTCATGTTGACCAGCGGCGCGCGCGGGTTGGTGTGCAAGTCGGGGCGTTGCAGGGCC
>JBIIPF010000137.1:0-5139 GCA_044342755.1 Limnohabitans sp.
TGCCCAAGTTTACAACCACGACTTCATCACCCGCGATTGGGAAACCATTCGCAGCATCCGCAAACCCGTCATTGCGGCGGTCAGTGGTTTTGCACTGGGCGGTGGTTGCGAATTGGCCATGATGTGCGACTTCATCATCGCCGCTGACAACGCCAAGTTCGGTCAACCCGAAATCAAAATCGGCATCATCCCAGGCGCTGGTGGCACGCAACGTTTACCGCGTGCGATTGGCAAAGCCAAGGCCATGGACTTGGCCCTCACCGGTCGCATGATGAACGTGGAAGAAGCCGAGCGCTCTGGTCTGGTCAGCCGTGTCGTGCCCTTAGAAAAACTCATGGAAGAAACCTTGGCAGCGGCTCTGGTCATTTGCAGCCATTCACAGTTGGCGGTGAAAGCGGCCAAGGAATCGGTCAATCGCGCTTTCGAAAGCAGCTTGTCGGATGGCGTGATGTTTGAACGCCGCATTTTTCAATCCTTGTTTGCCACGGAAGACCAAAAAGAAGGCATGGATGCCTTCCTCAACAAACGCACACCCGTCTTTAAACACCAATGAACACACGCCATTTATTCTTCTCGCCCAAACGGGCATGGGTTCGCATCCTGGCCAATGCATTGGCCGGGTTGGTGTTGGCGGGCTTGCTGGTTTTCTTCATGGGCCCCAAGAATGAATTTGGCCCCAACACACCCACCGCGCGTGAAGCTGCACCCGCACGACTGAACGAACTGGATAACTGGCTTGCGCAAAGTGAGGCCAAGGTGTCTGGCCTGAAACCCGGCACGGCCAAAGGCATTGTGTGGGCCCATGCCGACAAACAAGCCACCGAATGGGCCGTGGTCTATGTGCATGGTTTTTCAGCCAGCCGATTGGAAACCGCACCGGTGGCCGACAACCTGGCCAAAGCCTTGGGCGCCAATGTGTTTTACACACGCCTCACGGGTCATGGCTTACCCGGCGAGGCCATGGGTGAAGCCACGGCGCAAGACTGGATGGCCGACACTTTGGAAGCTGTTCGCATTGGCAAAACATTGGGCCGCAAAGTGCTGCTCATCAGCTGCTCCACCGGTTCCACCTTGGCCACCTGGTTGGCCACGTCGCCCGATGCCGCCATGGTGGACGCCCATGTGTTCATCTCCCCCAACTTTGGTTTGAAAAACAAAGCTTCTGAGTTGGTGAATGGCCATTGGGGGCACAAAATCGCCTATGCAGTGACCGGACCCAAGGTGATCTCCAAATCCGACAACCCACGTGATGCCGAGGGTTGGACGCAGTCCTATCCCACCAATGCCCTGTTTCCGATGCTGGCCTTGGTGAAAAAAGTGCGCGACTCAGACCTGGGCAATTTCAAAACCCCCGTGTTGGTGCTCTACAGCGAAAAAGATGAAACCGTGGATCCCACTGAAACCAAGGAAGCTGTTGCACGCTTTGGCTCAGTGCAAAAAATCCTAACGCCCGTGGACTTCAGCCAAAGCAAAGGCCAACATGTGTTGGCGGGCGATATTCGCGACCCACAGGCGGTGACGCCCATGGTGGAAACCATTTTGAAATGGGTTAAGGCACTGCCATAACCTCTCGCCTGAGGTCTAAGTTCTGGGTCTGCTTTGCTTCAAACTTCATGCACTGGCGGCATGAAGTCTTTGCACAAAGCCAGCAATTCAGCCAAGCTTTCCACTTGCATTTTGGTCAGCACTTGGGCCCGGTGTTTCTTCACGGTGTCGGCCATCACACCCGTGGACGCCGCAATGTATTTGTTGCCATGTCCCAAAAGCATCAACGCAAACATGCTTTGCTCTCTGGGGCTCAATCCTTTGTAGAGGTTGGACACGCGTTGCAAACGCTGCTGATCAGCATGGCGCTGCGCATCCAGGGCCAAGCCCTTGTCGATGGCTTGCACCATTTGCATCTGGGTAAACGGTTTCCATAAAAAATCTATGGCGCCCAATTTCATGGCGTCAATGATTTCTTGGTTTTGACTGTCCCCGCTCATGTAGATGATGGGCAAATGCCAATTCTGTTCACGCAAGGCTTTTTGCAAATCCAAGCCCGTCATCTTCGGCATGCGCATGTCGAGCACCAAAACGGCTGGTGACACGCGCCTGGCTTGCTGCAAAAACTCAGCTGCGCTTGCATGGTCGGTCACGCCATAGCCAAGCTGACGCAACACATCGCCCAAATGAAAGCGAATGTCGTGGTCATCGTCCACCAAAAAAACATGGCCTTTGACTGTCATGGTGTGTGTGGGTTCATGGCCGCGTATTGTGTGTCCATCGCCGCACAACCCAAGCGCAAAAAATAATCTTTAGGTATTCATCCACAGAAACTAAATGTGTGAATTCGTGAGAAATTCCCCATTTGGGGATAGGTGTGATGGGGCTCCAGTGCCATATTTCGGTGCATGTTCACCTGTCTGACTTTTTAACTCATGGCTCAGTCTTCTGCATCAGATCCCAACATGCTGCAAGAAGCAGGTCGGCTGTTGCATGAGGCACGCATCAAGCAAGGCTTGTCGATGGATGACATGTGCAAAAAACTCGGCATGCGGGCTGACCAAATTCGTGCCATTGAAGAAGGCAACGCTGCTTTCTTTCAAAAAAGCACCCAGCCGCTGATTTGGTTTGCAAGGCTTTATGCCAAAAAGCTGGGCGTGGATTTGCCCGATCTGGTGTTCAACCACATTCAACGCAGTACGCATAAAACCATCCCTGCAACAACCCATATTCCTGCGTTTTTAATGAAAACATCAGAAAAGAATTGATAGAAAAAAATGGAAGAACAAACTCACCCCGCCAATGATTTATACATCCCCGATGGGGTGACATTTGTAGGGACCATCCATGCGCCAGGCATCGCTCAAATCAATGGACGCGTCACCGGCGAGATCACCTCCCATGTTTTGGACATCGGCCCCCAAGGTCACATCAAGGGCAAAGTAAGAGCGAAAGAAATCGATGTTTACGGCGTCTTGATGGACGATGTGGAGTGCAAAGGTTTGTTACAAATTCGCAAAACTGGAAAGGTGTCCGGCAAACTTGTTTATGCCGATCTTGACATCGAGCGCGGTGGCCAATTTCAAGGCGACATGCACAACAGCAGCAAATGAATCTACTGAGCTTTTTGGGCAGGTGGTATTCCACCGATTTGGCGATCGACTTGGGGACCGCCAACACTTTGATTTATGTGAAGAATCAAGGCGTTGTTCTGGATGAACCCTCTGTGGTGGCGATCCAGCACACCAGTGGTTCATCCAACAACAAGAAGATGATCGCAGTTGGGCAAGAAGCCAAGTCCATGCTGGGCAGGGTTCCCTTCAACATCGAAGCGATTCGACCCATGAAAGACGGCGTGATTGCCGACTTCACCGTCACCGAGCAAATGCTCAAACATTTCATCCGCACCATCCATGCCAATAGCCTATTGCGGCCCAGCCCGCGCATCATCATTTGCGTGCCCTGTGGTTCGACGCAAGTGGAGCGTCGCGCCATCCGCGAATCCGCATTGGGTGCCGGCGCATCAGAAGTTTTTTTGATTGAAGAACCGATGGCGGCAGCCATTGGTGCGGGCCTGCCCGTGGCGGACGCCTGCGGCTCGATGGTGGTCGATATTGGCGGTGGCACCACCGAGGTAGGCATCATCTCGCTGGGTGGCATGGTTTACAAAGGCAGCGTGCGTATTGGCGGTGACAAGTTTGACGAAGCCATCGTCAACTACATCCGACGCAACTATGGCATGTTGATTGGCGACCAAACCGCCGAAAACTTGAAAAAACAAATTGGCGTGGCTTTCCCAAGTGCTGAATTCAAAGAAATGGACGTCACTGGGCGCAACCTGAGTCAAGGCATCCCGCAGTCTTTCACTGTGTCGGCTTCAGAAATATTGGAAGCGCTCACCGACCCGCTGAATGGCTTGGTCACGGCCATCAAGATTGCATTGGAAAACACACCACCTGAGCTCAGCTCCGACATTGCAGAGCGCGGCATCATGCTCACAGGCGGCGGTGCTTTGTTGCGCGACCTTGATCGATTGATCGCTGAAGAAACCGGTTTGCCCGTCATGTTGGCGGATGACCCCCTGACCTGCGTGGTGCGCGGTTGTGGCATGGCTTTAGAACGGTTGGACGGTGTGACAGGCATTTTTGCCCGCGAATGATGCAGTCCGGTTGAAGTCATTGCCTTCACTCTGATGGTGGAAGCAGCAATGACCAGAAGCATTACAGTTTGCCCACAATGAACCTGGACACCCAAACCACGATCTTCATGATTTGCTTCGTGTATTTGATCTTGCACGGCGCCATTTGGTTGGCTCTGCAAGAGTACCGAAGCAATCAAGTCAAGCTGTGGTGTGCAGCTGGGATGTTCAGCGGCATGGCCGTGGTGCTGTTGGCCATGCGCGGTCAAATTCCTGAATTTTTGTTTTTGTATGTGGCCCAGTTGTTGATGCTCATCGGCAACTGGGGTCGCATGGTGGCATTGCGCATGTATTTGCCTGCACAAGGCCAAGAACGCGCTTATTGGTCATACACCCTGGCACACCTGTTGTACTTTGTGGTGTTTGTTTATCTCACCTATTTTCTTCAAGCAGAGTGGGAAGCGCTGATCTTGTTCAATGCTTTTTATGCAGTGATGTGTTTTGAGTATTTCCGCATGGGCCTTGAACTCCATCGCTTGCGTGAATCATTGGGCGCCAAGTTGCTCATGTGGGGTGGCTTGAGCTTGAGCAGCACTTTGGCGGTCCGCACGATGGGTGTCTACATGGCGGGCACCATTGACGACATCTATGCGCCCAGCTGGCACCAGGCTGTCATGGTGATTGGCCAATTCTTGGGCATCACCCTTAGCAATATTGCTTTTCTACGTGTCTTTTTAGAAATTGCCGAACGCCAGAAGTTGGCGGTGGCCCATGAACTGACTCTGACGAATGAACGTGCAGACGCGATGCAACGCACCAGTTTGAACTTGAAACAGTTGCTGGCAGAGCGCGAAGAAATCATTCGACAACTCAGTCTGTTCAACAAGACGGCTGGCATGGGCGCCTTGGTGGCCAGCTTGGCGCATGAACTCAATCAGCCCTTGACCGTGATTCAGATGAACACCGACATGATTGAACTCGTGTTGAATGAGCAGGATGGTCAAAACAAGCAAGAC
>JBIIPF010000006.1:0-19833 GCA_044342755.1 Limnohabitans sp.
ATAGTCGCGTTCGTTTTCAGGCCGATACAAGTAGTAGGCCTCGTCGATGAACAGCACGCCACCCATGGCCTTTTTCAGCACTTCTTTGGTTTTGGGTGCGGTGTGGCCGATGTATTGGCCGACCAAGTCATCCCGCGTGACCGCCACCAAATGACCGCTTCGCACATAACCCAACTCGTGCAGGATTTGCGCCATGCGCATGGCCACGGTGGTTTTACCTGTGCCGGGGTTGCCCGTGAAACTCATGTGCAAGGATGGTGCTTGTGCCGCCAACCCCAGGTTCATGCGCAAGCGGTCAATCACCAGCAAAGCGGCGATGTCACGGATGCGGGTCTTCACAGGCTTTAAACCAACCAGGTCATGGTCTAAAGCGTCCATCACCTGTTGTACTTGGGTTTGAGCCATGACTTCAGCCACAGTCCGTGCACCTGTGTCATTGACAGAAGCCACAGGTGCTGCACTGGCACCCATGGCTGGCTGGGTGGTGATACCGGGCAGGTTGTAGGCAGGTGCGTTCATGGTCAAGCCTGGCTTTCAATCATTTGCCATAGCGGCTGTTTTCGGGCTTGTCCATCGGGTAGCCGTGCGTGGTGTAACGCAAACTGCGGCCCTGTACTTCCTGACGCTCTAGTCGGAAACCTGTCTCATGGGGCGGACGATGCACGATAAAGCTCATCGCCACAGACTCGATGCCACGAGTGGAATCAAATGCCATCAATCGGATGTAGTGGTTGGGGAATGTTTTGCGGCAAGTATTGACTTCCAACAAAACGCCTGCGGGGTCTTTCAAGTCAAACATGGGCATGCCAAACATGTCCCAATATGTATTGCGCGGATGCACGTCATCGGTGTACTCGACGCTCCAGGCATATCCTTTATTGAGGCCGTATTGGATTTGCATGCTGATTTCAGCATCTGTCAGGTCTGGCAAAAAGCTGAACTGGCCTTGGGTTACTTTTCCGGTTGGATTGGTCAACATGGTGTGTATTCCTTCGTTTCAAGCTACAGATGGTGTGACGGCATAGTCGCTGCTGTCGGTGGACTGGTAATTGAAGCTGATGTCACCCCAGGTATCGAGTGCAGCTTGCAAAGGCGTACAACCCTTGGCCGCATTTTTCAAAATAGTGGGGCCTTCTTCCAGGATATTTTTACCTTCGTTGCGTGCCTTGACCATGGCCTCCAAAGCCACGCGGTTGGCCACCGCACCGGCTTGGATGCCTTGCGGGTGACCAATGGTGCCGCCACCAAACTGCAACACCACATCATCACCAAACAGGTCGATGAGTTGGTGCATTTGTCCAGCATGAATGCCGCCTGAGGCCACGGGCATCACTTTTTTAGTGTCTGCCCAATCCATGTCGAAGAAAAGTCCGCGCTGCAAATCTGTTTTGGTGTGACTGTCTCGGCATACGTTGTAGTAGCCTTGGACCGTCATCGGGTCGCCCTCGAGTTTGCCCACAGCTGTGCCGCAGTGCAAATGGTCACATCCAGCCAAGCGAAGCCATTTAGCGATGACGCGGAAACTCACACCGTGGTTTTTCTGACGTGTGTAGGTGCCGTGTCCGGCTCGGTGCATGTGCATGATCATGTCATTTTTTCGGCACCATTCCGCCATGGATTGAATGGCGGTATAGCCAATCACCAAATCGACCATGATGATCACACTGCCCAAGTCGCGTGCAAATTCAGCTCGCTCATACATCTGCTCCATGGTCCCAGCGGTGACGTTTAGATAAGAGCCTTTGACCTCACCGGTGACCGCTTGCGCTTTGTTCACACCGTCCATCACATACAAGAAACGGTCACGCCAGTGCATGAAGGGTTGTGAGTTGATGTTTTCATCATCCTTCATGAAGTCCAGTCCACCCTTGAGGCCCTCGTAAATCACGCGGCCATAGTTTCTGCCCGACAAACCCAATTTGGGTTTGGTGGTGGCACCCAACAATGGGCGTCCAAATTTGTCCAAACGCTCTCGTTCAACGATCATCCCAGTGGGCGGGCCTTTGAATGTTTTGATGTAGGCCACGGGAATGCGAATGTCTTCCAACCGAGCTGCTTTGAGCGGCTTGAACGAAAAAACGTTGCCAATCAAAGAGGCGGTCATATTGGCAATAGACCCTTCTTCAAACAAGATCAAGTCATAGGCGACCCAAGCAAAGTACTCGCCTGGCCGCCCGGGCACAGCCTCTACTTTGTAGGCCTTGGCACGGTAACTGTCGCATGCGCTCAATCGATCAGTCCAGACCACGGTCCAAGTCGCGGTTGATGACTCGCCGGCCACTGCCGCTGCGGCCTCTTCCGGATCGACACCCTCTTGTGGCGTGATGCGAAACAAGCAAATGGTGTCTGTGTCTGAAGGGACATAGTCGGGCATCCAATAGCCCATTTGCTTGTATTTCAATACGCCAGCGCTATAGCGCTTCTTGACATCGGTGATCTGGGTGCTTGCGGTCATCAAAAACTCCGTTTGGTTTGAAGATGGATAGACTTTAAAAAACATGGCAGAATAAGTAAATTCACATTTTCAAAGCCTTCAATTCAGATTTACTTAATTGAAAAACGCCACTTTCCGCCAATTGCGGATGTTCAATGCTGTCGCCAAGCACCTGAGTTTTGCCAAAGCTGCCGAGATTTTGCATGTGTCTGCGCCTGCAATCACGATGCAAATCAAGGAGTTAGAGGCAGAAGTGGGGATGCCACTGTTCGAGCGTCAAGGCCGCAAAGTGTCTTTGACCACCAGTGGCGAGTACATGCTGGTGTATGCCCGCAAGATGCTCGCTTTGCTCAAAGACGCCGAAGACGCTGCTGCCCGTTTGCAGCGTATCGAGACCGGCAAACTCACGATTGGCATGGTGGACACGACCACTTATTTCATTCCCGCCCTGCTGAGCGAGTTTCTGAAACAGCACGAGGGGATTGAATTGGTGCTGAATGTGGGCAACCGGCGCGACCTGATTCAATGGCTCAGCAACAGCGAGGTGGATATTGCCATCATGGGTCGTCCCCCGTCTGAAATGTCCACCCGCTCTGAGCCTTTTGCCGCCAACCCCTTGGTGTTTGTAGCTTCGCCCAAGCACCCGCTTGCCAGCGAAAAAGGTCTTCGTGCGGAAGATTTGCGCCAACAATCCTTCATTGTTCGAGAGCAAGGCTCTGGCACGCGAACATCGATGGAGGCATTCTTCACACAAGCACGATTCCAGCCGCGTTTCACCATGGAGCTGCAAAGCAATGACGCCATCAAACAGGCGGTGAAAGCCAATTTAGGTTTGAGTTTTTTATCCCAACACACGATTGCATTGGAGTTACAAGCCCAACAGTTGTGTATCTTGGATGTGCACCAAACCCCCATGGTGCGGGCGTGGAATGTGGTCCACATGATGTCCAAAATGCTGTCGCCAGCAGCTGAAGCTTTTCGCTACTTTATTTTGGAGCACGCCGAAAGTTATTTGGCTGATCAATTTGGTGAGCTGCGAAGCCCAAGGCATTGATGGTGCGGCTGGCGGGGATCGAACCCACGACCCTTGGCTTCGGAGGCCAATACTCTATCCACTGAGCTACAGCCGCATCGCAGCTATTGTAGGTGTCGATGTCGCGAGCCACACATCCGCTGTGTTTGTCAGCCTTGTGGAAGGTGGTGGCTGGCTATAATTTCAGCTGCTTTTACACCCTCCACAGAAAGTCATCATGAGCGATCAGCACGAAGAAGCCCACACCGGACCTGTCAAAACACCCAAGCAATTTTTAGCTGTGGTTTTCTTGTCTTTTGTTGTGCCCATTTTTGTCATCATAGGATTGGTCTACTTCATTGACGCCCAAAACAAACCATCCGCTGGTGCCGATAACAGCAGTGAAGCGGTTGCTGCCCGCATTCAAAAGGTTGGCGCTGTTCAGGTCAAAGATGCCAATCGGCCTGCAAAGACTGGCGAAGAAGTTTTCAAAGCCCAATGTGGCGCTTGTCACCTGAGTGGTGCAGCGGGTGCGCCCAAGTTGGGTGACACGGCAGCTTGGGCGCCACGCATCAAAACGGGCTATGCTGTTTTGTTGAACTCAGCACTCAAAGGCAAAAACGCGATGGGCGCTCAAGCCGGTGGCGAGCACGACGACTATGAGATCGCGCGTTCTGTGGTTTACTTGGCCAATGCCGCTGGTGCCAAATTCCCCGAACCAGCAGCCCCTGCTAAGTGATCGAAGACACCCGCTGCTGCGGGCTTTTCACAAAACCGTATGTGCTTGCCAGTTCGCTGGCAAGCATATTTTTTTCTGGCCAGCGTTTTTCTTCCAATGCCGTTGCCGCCAGCCAGACATCTTGACTGTGAACCAGGCCTAAACCCTGAGAGGTGCTTAAATACACGCGCCCCGACTCGTCCACAACACAGTGCTTCACTTGTTGCACGGCAAGGCCCCCATCGGTGACACGCCCGTCGTCATGAATGCGCCAAACAAATGGCGCAGATGTCAACTCCACAAATACACGCTGGGGGCCGTTTTGGAAAAACCAAGCACCGTGCTCGTCATGCGTGTAGTTGCGCTGGATGAATTCAATCAGCTTGGTGTGCACCAGTTTGCTGCCTTTGGCTTGGGGGAAAGGTCCCAGCGCTTGCACTGCGTCGTCGCGCATGTACCAGTCGCCTCGGTCGTCTAATCCCAACCAGCCGAAGCAAGCTGGGACTTTCGGCCATTTGCGCATCGCTTGATGGACCAAGTCGTCCATGTTTTAGTGCAAAACTGAAGGCAACGATTCAATGTGCGCCAGCATTTCTTGCTGCGTGCCCGGGCTGGCGTGGTGCGCCACCATGCGCCAACCTTGCGGGGTCCTCATGTAAATATTGGTGGCAACCACATAGGCCACAGCATCGCCTTCGGGGGTGTGCAGTTCAATGCGCTCCACCAGGTTGTGCATGGCACTGGTGATGGATTCCACTTTGCGCACATGTTCCGGGTGAGCGTTGATGACCCCGTTGGCAAACATGGTGTCAAAAGAATTGCGAATGCTTTCAGAACCCAACAAACGAGGGCCGCCGGGATGCACGCAAACAATGTCGTCTTCGTCAGCCCAACAGGCCATCAGGCGAGTGATATCGCCGGTGCGCAAGGCTTCATAAAAGGCCGCTTCAATTTCATCGGCCGTGCCGCCGATGGTGGCTGCTTGAAGCTTGGCCTTGGGCAATTATTTTTTACTACGGTATTTGCGCAATGCGGCCAATTGCGCAGCAAACACGTACAGCTCCGCCTGAGCTGCTGCCAAGTCCACATCGGATTTGGCATTTTTGATGTGTTCTTCCGCCGCCTTTTTGGCAGCATTGGCACGCTCTTCGTCCAAGTCGGCACCGCGCACTGCGGTGTCAGACAAGACCGTTACACCATTGGGCTGGATTTCCAAAATACCGCCAGCGACAAACACAAACTCTTCTTCACCGTCGGGTTTTTGGATGCGCACCGAACCGGCTTTGATGCGCGAGATCAGCGGTGTGTGGCGGGGATAAATACCAAGTTCACCAACTTCTCCTGGCAATGCCACGAAAGTGGCCTCGCCCGAGTAAATCAGTTCTTCGGCACTGACCACATCAACTTGCATGGTTTTCATGAGGTTTCCTTGTCAGGTGCGTTTGCTGCCAACCTGCATCAAATTTTCTTGGCTTTTTCAATGGCCTCGTCGATGGTGCCCACCATGTAGAACGCTTGTTCTGGCATGTGATCGCATTCGCCAGCCACAATCATCTTGAAGCCACGGATGGTTTCAGACAAGGTCACGTATTTACCGGGTGAACCGGTGAACACCTCTGCAACGTGGAAAGGTTGGCTCAGGAAACGCTGGATTTTGCGAGCGCGGGCCACGGCCAACTTGTCTTCTGGGGCCAATTCGTCCATGCCCAAAATGGCAATGATGTCTCGCAGTTCTTTGTAGCGCTGCAAGGTTCCTTGAACCGCACGAGCGGTTTCATAGTGGTCGGTGCCAACCACCAAGGGATCAAGCTGTCGACTGGTCGAATCCAAAGGGTCCACCGCAGGATAGATACCCAGAGAAGCAATGTCGCGAGACAACACCACGGTGGAGTCCAAGTGGGCGAAGGTGGTGGCGGGCGACGGATCGGTCAAGTCATCGGCGGGCACGTACACGGCCTGAATCGATGTGATCGAACCAACTTTGGTCGAAGTGATACGTTCTTGCAAACGACCCATTTCTTCGGCAAGGGTTGGTTGGTAGCCCACAGCAGAAGGCATGCGACCCAACAGCGCGGACACTTCGGTACCGGCCAAGGTGTAACGGTAGATGTTGTCCACGAAGAACAGCACGTCTTTGCCTTCGTCACGGAAAGATTCGGCGATGGTCAAGCCAGTCAAGGCCACGCGCAAACGGTTGCCGGGCGGCTCGTTCATCTGACCGTAAACCATGGCCACTTTGGATTCTTCCAAGTTTTCCAAGTTCACCACGCCAGAGTCGGCCATCTCGTGATAGAAGTCATTGCCTTCACGGGTACGTTCACCCACACCAGCGAACACGGACAAGCCGCTGTGCGCTTTGGCGATGTTGTTGATCAGTTCCATCATGTTCACGGTTTTGCCCACACCCGCGCCACCGAACAAACCGACCTTGCCGCCCTTGGCGAAGGGACAAACCAAGTCAATCACCTTGATGCCGGTTTCCAGCAGTTCTTGTGAAGGGCTGAGTTCGTCGTAAGCCGGCGCTTTGCGGTGGATCGAAGCGGTTTGGGTTTGGTCAACGGGACCACGTTCGTCGATGGGTGAACCCAACACGTCCATGATGCGGCCCAGCGTGGCTTTACCCACCGGCACGGTGATGGCCGCACCAGTGTTGGTGACCATCAAGCCGCGGCGCAATCCGTCAGAGGTGCCCAAAGCAATGGTACGCACGATACCGTCACCCAATTGCTGTTGCACTTCCAAGGTCAAAGCTGAACCTTCGAGTTTGAGCGCGTCATAGATGCGGGGCATGTGATCGCGAGGAAACTCCACGTCCACCACGGCGCCAATACATTGGACGATTTTTCCTTGAATACCTGCGTTGGTCATTGCCTGAGCCATGTTGATTTGCTCCAAAAATAAATAGGGTTACACCGCCGCTGCACCGGCCACGATTTCGGACAATTCCTTCGTGATCGCTGCTTGACGGGTTTTGTTGTAAATGAGTTTGAGTTCGCCAATGACATTGCCTGCGTTGTCGGTGGCCGCCTTCATGGCTACCATCCGTGCAGATTGTTCAGAGGCCATGTTTTCAGCCACAGCTTGATAGACCAAGGACTCGATGTACAACTCGAGCAAATCGTCAATCACCGTGGGCGCATCGGGTTCGTACAAGTAGTCCCATGCATAGCTGCCTGCAGCCCGTGTCTCGGCTTGCATCTTGTGATCCGACAAGGGCAGCAATTGCTCGATGACCGGTTCTTGTTTCATGGTGTTGATGAATTTGGTGTAGCACAGGTACACCGCATCAAGTTTGCCTTCCGTGTAAGCATCCATCATGACCTTGACGGCGCCGATGAGTTTTTCCAGATGCGGCTTGTCACCTAATTGGGTGACTTGCGCCAACACAGGTGCGCCCACACGGTTTAAAAAGCCCAAGCCTTTGTTGCCGATGGCCACTGTTTGAGGGGTGGCGCCCGTGGATTGGAGGTCTTTGAAACGATGGGTCAGGGCGCGCAAAATATTGGTGTTCATGCCACCGCACAATCCTTTGTCGGTGGTCACCACGATGTAGCCCGTGGCTTTGGCATCGTGGATTTTCATGAACGGATGAACATACTCGGGGTTGGCTTGCCCTAAATGGCTGGCGATGTTGCGCACCTTTTCGCTGTAAGGACGGGCCGCACGCATGCGTTCTTGCGCCTTGCGCATTTTGGACGCCGCCACCATTTCCATGGCCTTGGTGATCTTCTTGGTGTTTTCCACCGATTTGATCTTGCCGCGTATTTCCTTGCCTACTGCCATGAAGTGCTCCTTGCTGCTTGATGGCGTTTAAACAAAGGACTTTTTGAAAGCTTCAATGGCCTTCACCAAATCAGCTTCAGCTTCTTTGTCCATGGCTTTGTCTTTTTCCATTTTGGCCAACAAGGCTGCGCACTTGTCTTTCAAATGATGGTGCAAGCCAGCTTCAAAATGCAGCACTTGGTTGACTTCGATGTCATCCAAGAAGCCTTTATTGGCAGCATACAAAGTAGCGGCCATCAAGCTGATGGGCAGCGGGCTGTACTGGGGCTGCTTCAACAATTCAGTCACGCGAGCGCCACGATCCAGCTGCTTGCGGGTGGCCTCATCCAAGTCGGATGCGAACTGCGCAAACGCGGCCAATTCGCGGTATTGGGCCAAGTCGGTGCGAATACCACCTGACAGGCTCTTCACCAGCTTGGTTTGTGCCGCACCACCAACACGTGAGACTGAAATACCAGCATTGATGGCAGGCCGGACACCTGCATTGAACAACGAGGTTTCCAAGAAGATTTGACCGTCGGTGATGGAGATCACGTTGGTGGGCACGAAGGCCGACACGTCACCCGCCTGGGTTTCAATGATGGGCAGCGCTGTGAGCGAGCCGGTTTTGCCTTTGACTTCCCCTTTGGTGAAAGCTTCAACATAGTCGGCATTCACGCGGGCTGCACGCTCGAGCAAACGGCTGTGCAAATAAAACACGTCGCCGGGGTAGGCTTCGCGGCCTGGGGGACGGCGCAACAACAAAGACACTTGGCGGTAAGCCACCGCTTGCTTGGACAAATCGTCATAAACAATCAATGCGTCTTGACCGCGATCGCGAAAGTACTCGCCCATGGTGCAGCCGGAGTAGGCCGACACGTATTGCATGGCGGCTGATTCAGAGGCCGAGGCAGCCACCACGATGGTGTAGTCCATGGCGCCCGCTTTTTCCAAAGAACGCACCACGTTTTTGATAGAAGAGGCCTTTTGACCAATGGCCACATAAATACAGGTCATGTGTTGACCTTTTTGATTGATGATGGCGTCAATCGCGACAGCGGTTTTTCCGGTCTGACGATCACCAATGATCAATTCGCGCTGACCACGGCCCACTGGCACCATGGAGTCGATCGACTTCAAGCCTGTTTGCATAGGCTGGTCCACAGATTGGCGGGCAATCACACCAGGCGCAACTTTTTCAATCACGTCGGTCATTTTGGCGTTGATCGGGCCTTTGCCGTCGATGGGATGACCCAAAGCGTTGACCACGCGGCCAATCAATTCAGGGCCAACAGGCACTTCCAAAATACGGCCGGTGCATTTGACCGTGTCGCCTTCAGAAATGTGCTCGTACTCACCCAAAATCACCGCGCCGACAGAGTCGCGCTCGAGGTTCAGCGCCAGGCCGAAGGTGTTGTTGGGGAACTCAAGCATCTCGCCTTGCATCACATCGGACAAGCCATGGATGCGGCAAATACCATCGGTGACAGAAATCACGGTGCCTTGGTTGCGCACATTCGTGTTGCCGCTTGAACCCTCGATACGGGTTTGAATGAGTTGAGAAATTTCTGCGGGATTGAGTTGCATGACTCTTTCCTTCTTCCTATGTGAGGCCAACGTGCATGAGCGGGATTGCTCAGGCTGTCAGCGCGACTTTCATTTGTTCCAAACGGGCTTTGACGGAGGTATCGAGCACCTCGTCGCCGACCACCACACGTACGCCCCCAATGAGCTCGGGCTCAAGAGCCACTTGCACAGTGAGTTTGCTGCCAAAGCGTTTTTCAATCACTTTGGTCAAATCGTCAAGGGCAGCGCCCTCGATGGGAAATGCACTGTGCACCACCGCTTGGCGCACGCCTGTCAAAGCGTCCACCAACACATGAAAGTGACGGGCAATTTCAGGCAAGACCGCCAAGCGTCCGTTGTCAACCAAGATGGCGAGAAGGTTCACCGCGGCTGCTGGCAAAGATTTGGGGCCAACTTGGGCAATCAAATCCAGTACTTGGGCATGGGTGACTTTGGGGTCATGGGCGTATTGCAGCAAACCAGGGTCTGCAGCAACCACAGCCAAACCATCCAGCCACTCTGCCGCTTTGGCAGCATCGGCCTTGACCACCTGAAACAAAGCTTCAGCGTAAGGGCGGGCAATGGTAGCGAGTTCAGCCATGTTGCCTCCTCAAAGTTCCGACTTCAATCTGCCCAACAAATCGGCATGCACACTGGCATTGACTTCTTTGCGCAGAATTTGTTCGGCCCCTTTGATGGCCAACACCGCCACGTGGTCACGCAGCCCTTCCTTGGCCTTGAGCAAGGCTTGCTCGGATTCAAGGTGAGCGGCAGCGATGATTTTGTTCGCCTCTTCCGTCGCTTTGTGCTTGGCCTCTTCGATGATGATGGCCGCCCTGTGCTCAGCGTCCGCGATGCGGGCTGCTGCATCATTGCGGTTTTTCGCCAACTCGACTTCAACATGCTTGTGTGCGTTGGTCAGTTCGATTTGGGCGTGCTCAGCGGCTTTCAAGCCATGGGCAATTTTTTCGGCGCGTTCATCCAAAGCGGTTGCGATAGGCGGCCACACGAATTTCATCGTGAACCACACCAAAATGGCAAAAACAATGGCTTGAACGAACAGGGTTGCGTTGATGCTCACGTCAACACCTCTCTAAGGGTTGTGGCAAGAATTACTTCAAGACGAAGGGATTGGCGAAGGCAAACATCATGGCGATACCAACGCCAATCAAGAAAGCCGCGTCAATCAAACCTGCCAGCAAAAACATTTTGGTTTGCAATTCGTTCATCAATTCGGGCTGACGAGCAGCAGCTTCAAGGTATTTGCTACCCATGATGCCAATGCCAATACAAGCACCGATGGCGCCCAAGCCAATGATCAGACCTGAGGCGAGTGCGACTAAACCAAGTACGTGTTCCATGAGAAGCTCCTAAGCAAGATGATGGAAGGTTGAAAAAAACGAGAAATCAATGCGCATCGTGTGCTTGCCCGATGTAGACCAAGGTCAACATCATGAAAATAAAGGCTTGCAACGCGACGATCAAAATGTGGAAGATGGCCCAGATGGAGCCGGCAATGATGTGGCCAATGGGCAAAAGAATGCCCGTCAAACTCATGGCCGCTGCGCCACCCATCAATGCGATCAGCATGAAGATGAGTTCGCCAGCATACATATTGCCAAACAGTCGCATGCCGTGGGACACGGTTTTGGCGACAAATTCAATCATTTGGAAACCAAAATTGATGGGCCACAGGATGGGGTGGGCGCCAAAAGGGGCTGTGGTGAGCTCGTGGAACCAACCGCCCAAGCCTTTGATTTTGACGTTGTAAAACAAACAAATCAGCAGCACCGAGCAAGACAAACCCAAGGTGGTGGACAAATCGGCGGTGGGCACCACACGAAAATAGTGGATGCTGTCGCTCAAGCCCGTCCAAGCAAAAATTTGGTGGAACAAATCGACCGGCAAAAAGTCCATGCTGTTGAGCAGGAAAACCCAAACAAACACAGTGAGCGCCAAGGGGGACACCAGCTTGCGGCTTTCAGCGTTGTGCACAATGCCGCGAGCCTGGGTATCGACCATTTCAAACAGGATTTCAACCGCGGCTTGGAAACGGCCGGGGACGCCAGAAGTGGCTGCACGGGCAGCACGCCACAGGAAAAAACTGCCGACGGCGCCCAACAACACAGACCAGAAAATCGAATCAATGTTCACGACCGAGAAATCAATCACGCCACCCATGGGCTTGCTTTGCAAGTGGGTCAGGTGGTGACCGATGTACTCTCCTGCGGTGAGCGTATTCGTGGGTTCCGACATGTTCAACTCTTTACAAAGTGGTGGATGGGTTGGACTTTGAGGGGGACTTGCCCCAAATCAGCGCCAACCAATACACCTTCATCGTCACAATCAAGCCCGCCAACAAGGCAGGCCAACTCAAATCTTCAATCAATCGCGGTGCCAACACCATCAGCAACACGGTCAGGGCCATCTTGACGCCTTGCCACACGGCAAAACTCAGGGTGGCAGTGAACGCATTGACCGATGCCGCCGGGGATTTCAGGCCCCGGGCAAACAAAGCTGCAGGGACCACCACCGACAAGGCACCGTAGATCAGCGACACAAACAGCGACCACCGACCGTACCAGAGAAACACTGCTGTGGCCAACACCAAGGCCGTCAACAACTGCGCCACCAACACCCACCACACCGATAATTTTGGCTGGTTTTGTCGCCAGGCTTGGGCTTCTTCAGCGGTCAGCGTGTGAAACGCTTCCTCGGCAGAATCTTCCAAACCAGGCTTCGAGCGCTGGCCGCTGACTGAGGTGGACAATGTCTTGATCATGCTTGACAAGCCCTTTTCAGTTCAGCAAAGCCTGATATTGTAGGGGAAGTTACTGACACATTTCTGATATGGTTAATCTCTGCTTATGAATGCCACGCCACCCGACAAAGACAGCCTGATTGAGTATCCCTGCGATTTTCCCATCAAGGTCATGGGCTTGAAGGTCGAGGGTTACCTGGAGGCCATGAGCCATGTGGTTCGCCAATTCGACCCAGATTGGACAGAAGACAGACTGGAAACCCGCGAAAGCGCTGGTGGCAAGTACCTCAGCCTGACCTTCACCGTGCGTGCCACCAGCCGCGAGCAACTCGACGAGCTGTACCGCACCCTGAGCAGCCACCCGATGGCCAAAGTGGTACTTTAGTGAACAACCTTGTGTTGCGCTTTTGGGGGCCAGTGGCTTTTGAAACCAGCTACCAAGCCATGCAAGACTTCACGGCCGCCCGGGCGGCCGACACCCCGGATGAACTTTGGCTGTGTGAGCACCCCCCTGTTTTCACCTTGGGTCTGGCGGGACAGGATGCGCACCTGCTGGCCCCGGGCGATATCCCGGTGCTGGCCACCAACCGAGGCGGGCAAGTCACCTTCCACGGCCCGGGTCAGGTGGTGGCGTATCCGCTGGTGGACTTGAAGCGGGCGGGCTATTTCGTGAAAGAGTATGTGCACCGGATTGAAGAAGCTGTCTTGAAAACCCTGCTGCACTTCAATCTGACAGGGCACCGGGTGGCGGGCGCACCCGGTATTTATGTGCGCAACCTGGACCCGCAAAACCACAGCCCCCTGCCGCAACGCCCGCAACAACATATTGCCAAGACCGCACCCGACTTCACCGGCGTGGCCAAAATCGCTGCGTTGGGCGTGAAGGTGTCGCGCCACTGCACTTACCATGGCGTGGCCTTGAACGTGCACATGGATTTATCACCCTTTGAGCGCATCAACCCTTGTGGTTATGCGGGTTTGCAAACCACCGATCTTTTTACAATGGGCGTCGATGTCAGCTGGCAAGAAGCGGCTGATGTGCTGAGCCACAAGCTTGTCGCCTACCTCTCGCCCTGACACGGCCTCATCAAAGCTCACGCCATGACCACTGCGACCGACCTGCCCACACCGCCCGCTTACGACCCCCGCGCCAAACAAAAGTCTGCCTCCAAAGTCTCGCGCATCCCGATCAAAGTCGAGCACACCGCAGAGGTGCTGAAAAAGCCCGACTGGATTCGCGTCAAAGCCGGGTCGCCGAATTCACGCTTTTACGAAATCAAAGACATCTTGCGCGCCAACAAGCTGGTGACAGTGTGCGAGGAGGCCAGCTGCCCCAATATCGGCGAATGCTTTGGCAAGGGCACGGCCACCTTCATGATCATGGGCGACAAGTGCACACGGCGCTGCCCGTTTTGCGATGTGGGCCATGGTCGCCCCGACCCGCTGGACGTGAACGAACCCGCCAATTTGGCCCAAACCATCGCCGCTTTGAAGCTCCAGTATGTGGTCATCACCAGTGTGGACCGGGATGATTTGCGCGATGGCGGCGCCGGGCATTTCGTCGAATGCATCCAACAAACCCGCGCCTTGTCACCCCACACCCAAATCGAGGTGCTGGTGCCCGACTTCCGTGGCCGCGATGACCGGGCCCTGAACATCTTGCAAGCCGCTCCCCCGGACGTGATGAACCACAACCTGGAAACCGTGCCGCGCTTGTACAAAGAAGCCCGCCCCGGCAGTGACTACGCCTTCAGCTTGAATCTGCTCAAAAAATTCAAAGCCCTGTTTCCCCATGTGCCGACCAAAAGTGGCTTGATGGTGGGTCTGGGCGAAACAGATGAAGAAATTTTGGCGGTGATGCAAGACATGCGCGCCCATGACATAGACAGGCTGACCATCGGCCAATATTTGGCACCCAGTGGTCACCACCTCCCGGTGCGCCGCTATGTGCACCCCGACACCTTCAAGATGTTCGAGGCGAAGGCCCGCGAGATGGGCTTTCAACACGCCGCCGTGGGTGCCATGGTGCGCTCCAGCTACCACGCTGATCAGCAGGCCCACGCCGCTTTGTCGGCCCCATGACCCCCGCCCGCCCAGCCATCCCGCGTGGCATTTGGGTGCTGGGCTTTGTCAGCATGCTGATGGACATCTCCTCGGAGATGGTGCACAGCTTGCTGCCCATGTTCTTGGTGGGCTCTTTGGGTGTGTCTGTGCTGGTGGTTGGTTTGATCGAAGGCTTGGCCGAGGCCACCGCGCTCATCGTCAAAGTTTTCTCGGGCACCCTGAGTGACTACCTGGGCCGTCGCAAAGGTTTGGCCGTGCTGGGCTACGCGCTTGGCGCTTTGAGCAAACCCTTGTTTGCCCTCTCGTCTGGCGCGGGTTTGGTCATCACCGCACGTTTGTTGGACCGCGTGGGCAAAGGCATTCGTGGTGCACCGCGTGACGCCCTGGTGGCCGATATTGCGCCACCCGAAGTGCGCGGCGCAGCGTTTGGTCTGCGCCAGTCATTGGACACCGTGGGTGCGTTCACCGGCCCGCTCTTGGCCGTGGGCCTCATGCTCTTGTGGGCCAACGATTTTCGCGCGGTGTTTTGGGTGGCGGTCATCCCCGGCGTGCTCAGCGTGTTGTTGCTGATGGTGGGTGTGCGCGAGCCTGAACGGCAGGCCGACGCCCCTCGATCCAACCCGATCAACCGGGCCAACATGCGCCGCTTGAGTGCGGCCTACTGGTGGGTGGTGGGCATTGGTGCGGTCTTCACTTTGGCGCGTTTCAGCGAGGCCTTTTTGGTGCTGCGCGCTCTACAACTCGGTGTGGCCATGGCCTGGGTCCCACTGGTGATGGTGGCCATGAACGTGGTGTATGCGGCCAGCGCCTACCCGTTTGGTTGGTTGTCCGACCGCATCAGCCACACCCGCTTGCTGGTGGCTGGCCTGTTGGTGTTGGTCCTGGCCGATGCGGTGCTGGCCACCAGCACCGATTGGGTGAGCCTGTTGCTGGGCGTGGCCTTGTGGGGCGTGCACATGGGCATGACCCAAGGTTTATTGGCCACCATGGTGGCCGACACCGCGCCCGCTGATTTACGCGGCACCGCCTTTGGCCTGTTCAACCTGGTCAGTGGCGTGGCCATGCTGATCGCCAGCGTGTTGGCCGGCTGGCTTTGGGACACGCATGGTGCCGCATCCACTTTCGTGGCAGGTGCCGTCTTCGCGTTGTCGGCCCTGCTGTTGTTGGGGCTGCGACCTTCTGATCACAACAAAGGCCTTGCATGAACACCGATGATTTGAGCGACTGGGTCCACGACCACGTGTTTGATGAAAGCAGTAAAACCGCCAAGCGTTGACCGCGATTAAGCCGCTTTCTTGCCCGCCGCTTGCACCGACGCACGCCAAGCCTGCATCAAGCCCTCCCACTGCGCCCGCGCGGCTTGCAAATGCCGCGCTTTCACATGGCCATAGCCCTTGATTTTTTCCGGGATGCGGGCGATCTCCAGGGCCAGTGCTTGCCGCTCTGGGACGTAGTCGCGCAGCACTTCGTTGAGGCTGGCCCTGTACTCGTCCACCAAGGCGCGTTCTTCGCGGCGCTCGTCGGTGTAGCCAAACACATCGAACACACCACCGCGTAAAAACTTCAAGCGCGCCAGCAGTTTGAAGCCCCACAGCATGGACGGGCCAAACGCTTGCTTGACCAATTCACCTTTGTCGTTTTTCTTGGCGATTAAGGGCGGCGCGAGGTGGTAGTTCAGGGTGTAGTCGCCCTCGAACTGCTCGGCGATGCGTTTTAAAAACGCCGGATCGGCATGCAAACGCGCCACCTCGTACTCGTCTTTGTACGCCATCAATTTGTACAAATTGCGCGCTACCGCTTCGGTGACCAGGTTGGAGGATTTGTCTTGCGCGCGCTGAACAAAATCGGTGTAACGCTTGGCGTAGGCCGCGTCTTGGTAGGCGCTCAGCCATTCGCTGCGCTGCTGAATGACGGTGTTCAAGTGGGGCTTGGTTTTGAACTGCACCACCTGGCTGGGGCGCATCAATTGCTCAACCCGGGACATGTCGTGGGCGCACCAGCGGCCCCACAAAAACGCCTTCAAGTTCGACTCGACCTGCACGGCGTTGAGTTCGATGGCACGCTGCATGGCGGCTTCGCTCAAAGGAATCCAACCGCGCTGCCAGGCATAGCCCAACACCATCGGGTTGATGTAGATGCTGTCGCCCAGCAATTGCGTGGCCACTTGGTTGGCGTCAAACGCGCCCAAGTTGTGGGCCTCGCCGCCCAGCGCCAGCAAGATGTCGGCCACGCAGTTGTCGCTGGGGTTGGCCCAAGCGCCGTTTTTCACGAAAGCGGCGGTAGGTGTGCCTTGACCGTTGATGGCCACCCGGGTGCGGCCCGGGCGCATGCGCAACATGGTTTCTTTGCCCGCGCTCACGATCGGGTCGCAGCCCAGCACCAAGTCGGCCGCTGCCGTGGACACGCGCGTGGTTTGAATGTCGGATTGGTGCTGCGCAATCAACACATGGCTCCAAGTGGCGCCGCCTTTTTGCGCCAAACCCGCAGCGTCTTGGGTGACGATCCCCAAGCCTTCCAAGTGCGCCGCCATGCCCAGCAACTGGCCGATGGTGATGACGCCGGTGCCTCCGACACCTGCCACCACGATCCCATAACCACCGGGGTACACGCCACGGCTGAGGGACGGCAGTTCGGGGGAGGGCAGAGCGCCCAGGTCTTGCGGTTGCGGCAGGCTGCGCTTGTTTTGCTGACGGCGCTTGCCGCCTTTGACCGAGACGAAGCTGGGGCAAAAACCTTTGACACAGCTTTGGTCTTTGTTGCAGGTGCTTTGGTTGATGCTGCGTTTGCGGCCCAACTCGGTTTCCAAGGGTTCGACGCTCAAGCAATTGCTTTGCGCGCTGCAGTCGCCGCAGCCCTCACACACCGCTTCATTGATGATGACGCTGACCGCAGGGTCCACCATGGTGCCGCGCTTGCGGCGACGGCGTTTTTCAGTGGCGCAGGTCTGGTCGTAAATGATGACGGTGCAACCCAAGATGCCGCGCATGGTGCGCTGCACCCGGTCCAACTCGTCGCGGTGCTCGATGGCCACGCCTTCGGGCAAGCCCAGCACGCCACCGGGAATGCCGTTGAGGCCCACGGGCGCGTATTTCTCCGGCTCATCGGTGACGATGACGATGTGCTTGGCGCCCTCGGCACGCATGCTTTGCGCGATTTGCACCACGCTGTGGCCTTCCGACCGTTCGCCAATCGGCTGCCCGCCGGTCATGGCCACGGCATCGTTGTACAAAATTTTGTAGGTGATGTTCACGCCCGCGGCCACGCTTTGGCGCACCGCCAACAAGCCGCTGTGGAAGTAAGTGCCGTCGCCAATGTTGGCGAAGATGTGCTGGTCGTTGCTGAACGGCTGCTGGCCGACCCAGGGCACGCCCTCGCCGCCCATTTGGGTGAAGCCCACGGTGCTGCGGTCCATCCACAGGCTCATGAAATGGCAACCAATGCCGGCCATGGCGCGCGAGCCTTCGGGCACGCGGGTGCTGGTGTTGTGCGGGCAGCCCGAGCAAAACCAAGGCTGGCGATCGGCTTTGACTTCCAGCACATTCATGGCTTGTTGTTTGGCTTCAAGCACCGCCAACTGCGCGTCAATGCGGGCCGTGGTGTCGCTGTCGATGCCGATTTTTTTCAGCCGCTTGGCAATCGCTTGGGCGATCAAGGCGGGCGACAAATCGGCATTGGCGCGCAGCAACACATGGTCGATCGGATTGACGCCGGTCCACTCGCCGCCAGCGTCGCCCTCCACCTGATCGAACTTGCCCAGCACGCGCGGGCGCACGCCATCGGGCCAGTTGTACAGCTCTTCTTTGAGTTGGTATTCGATGAGTTGGCGCTTTTCTTCCACCACCACGATTTCTTGCAAGCCGCGCGCAAATTCGCGGGTGCCGTGCGATTCCAAGGGCCACACCACGCCCACCTTGTGCACCCGAATGCCAATGCGCTTGCAAGTAGCCTCGTCCAAACCAAGGTCGAGCAAGGCTTGGCGCGTGTCGTTGTAGGCCTTGCCGCTGGCCATGAAGCCAATGCGGTCGTGCGGGCCTTGAATGACGGTGCGGTTGAGTTTGTTGGCGCGGATGTAGGCCAACGCGGCATACCACTTGTAGTTGAACAAGCGCGCTTCTTGGCTCAGCGCGTCGTCAGGCCAGCGGATGTGCACGCCCCCCACGGGCATCTCGAACTCGGGGATGACGATGTCCAAACCGTCCGGGTCAATCATCACGGTGGCGCTGGACTCGACCACCTCTTGGATGGTTTTCATGCCGGCCCAAATGCCAGCAAAACGGCTCAGGGCCAAGCCATGCAAACCGAAGTCCAACACATCTTGCACCGAAGCCGGGAAGAACACCGGCAGGCCGCAGGCCTTGAAGATGTGGTCGCTTTGGTGCGCGGCCGTGCTGCTTTTGGACACATGGTCGTCGCCGGCCACGGCCAACACGCCGCCCCAAGGGGTGGTGCCGGCCATGTTGGCATGTTTGAACACGTCCGAGGTGCGGTCCACGCCCGGGCCTTTGCCGTACCAAATCCCAAACACGCCGTCGAATTTGTTGTTGCCCGGCGGGGCAAAGCCCAATTGCTGCGTGCCCCACAAAGCGGTGGCAGCCAGTTCTTCATTGACACCGGGTTGGAACACGATGTGCTGGGCTTGCAAGTACTTGCGCGCGCTCCACAGCGCTTGGTCGTAACTGCCCAAAGGCGAGCCACGGTAGCCACTGATGAAGCCAGCGGTGTTTTTGCCTTGCGCGGCGTCGCGTTGTCGCTGCAACATGGGCAAGCGCACCAGCGCCTGCACGCCACTCATGAAGGCGCGGCCGTGCTCTAACGCGTATTTGTCGTCCAACTGGACGGTTTCCAGCGCTTGGCGAATGTGATCGGGCAGGGGGGCGTTCATACGGGGTCTCCAACAGCAACTGACAGCCGGCCCAGTTTAGGGCTTGGCCATGAAATTTGACAGCGGGTTTGTCCCGCAGTTGACGAGGGCTTCAGGCCACGCCGTAACGATCGCGGTAAGCCTGCACTTGCGCCAGATGGCCGGCAGTATCTGGCCCCGACTGGGCTTGCAAGTAGCCCAGCAGGTCGGTGAGTTGCGCTACGGCACAAACTTTCAAGCCCAATTGTTCACGCACGTATTGCACTGCGCTGTGCGCGACATCCCGCACCTGGCCGTTCACCACCTCGGTGGCCATCTCTTGGCGGTCCAAGGCGATGGCCACGCCATACGCCTGGGCACCGGCGGCCTGGATGAGCGCGATGGATTCGCGCACCGCTGTGCCCGCACTCATCACGTCATCGACGATCAAGACGCGGCCTTTGAGCGGCGCACCGACCAAGCTGCCGCCCTCACCGTGGTCTTTGGCTTCCTTGCGGTTGTAGGCGAAAGGCAGGTTGCGGCCCAAGCGCGCCAACTCGATGGCGACCGCCGCACCCAGCGGAATGCCTTTGTAAGCAGGGCCAAAAATCATGTCGAACTGCAAGTCGCTTTGCAGCAGCTTTTGCGCGTAGAAGGTGGCCAAGCGGCTGAGCTT
>JBIIPF010000138.1:0-5041 GCA_044342755.1 Limnohabitans sp.
CATGGGCTTCTTGGGCATTGTGCAAAACGACATCAAGCGCGTGGTGGCTTATTCCACCTTGTCGCAGTTGGGTTACATGACCGTGGCTTTGGGCGCTTCGGCCTACTCGGTGGCGGTGTTCCACCTCATGACCCACGCCTTCTTCAAAGCCTTGTTGTTCTTGGGTGCGGGCTCGGTCATCATGGGCATGCACCACAACCAAGACATCCGTTGGATGGGCGGCGTGCGCAAGTACATGCCGATCACTTGGATCACTTCATTGTTGGGCTCCTTGGCGCTGATTGGTACGCCATTCTTTTCTGGCTTCTATTCCAAGGACAGCATCATTGAAGCGGTGGCTGCCAGCCATTTGCCAGCCGCCTCATGGGCACACTTGGCGGTGTTAGCGGGTGTTTTCATCACCGCCTTCTATTCCTTCCGCATGTATTTTTTGGTGTTCCACGGCAAAGAGCGCTTCGATCAAAACCCCGATGCCCACCACGGCCATGGTCACGATGAGCACCACGCGCCGCACGAATCGCCATGGGTGGTGACGCTGCCTTTGGTGTTGCTGGCTATTCCCTCTGTCCTGATAGGCTACCTCACCATCGAGCCCATGTTGTTTGGCGACTTCTTCAAAGATGCCATCGCCGTCAACCATGGCTTGCACCCTGCCATGAGCGACTTGGGTGAGAAATTCCACGGCGCTTTGGCCATGGCCGAGCATGGCTTTGGCACCTTGCCCTTTGCGCTGGCCTTGGCCGGTGTGGTGGTGTCTTTTTACATGTACATGATCAACCCGCGTGTGCCCGCTGCCATTGAACGCCTGTTCAAGCCTGTGCACACCTTGTGGGTGAACAAATACTATTTGGATGCCTTCAACGAGCAGGTGTTGGCACGCGGCACCCGTTGGCTGGCCACTGGTTTGTGGAAGGGTGGCGACCAAGGCGTGATCGATGGTTTTGTGGTCAACGGTTCATGGCAACTGGTTGGACGGGTTGCTCGTTTTGCACGTCGTTTGCAAACTGGCTATCTCTACCACTATGCCTTGCTGATGATTTTGGGCATGTTTGCGCTGATCACTTATTTTGTGTGGATCAAGCGATGAGAGCGATGACAGAAATGATCCACTTTGACATGAGAGAGTCGCCATGGGAATCCTGAGCCTGGCCATTTGGACCCCCATTTTTTTTGGCGTGTTGTTGTTGGCTTTTGGCCGTGATGAGCATGCCAAGTTGGTGCGTTGGGTGGCACTCTTCGCTGCGCTTATCAGTTTCTTGGTGACCTTGCCTTTGTACACCGCATTTGACGTTGCAAGTGGAGCCATGCAGTTTGTTGAAAAAATGCCTTGGATCCTGCGCTTCAACATGCATTACCACTTGGGTGTGGACGGCATCTCCTTGTGGTTTGTGTTGCTCACCGCCTTCATCACCATCATCGTGGTGATTGCGGGGTGGGAAGTCATCACCGAACGCGTGAACCAATACATGGGCGCATTTTTGGTGCTGAGCGGCGTGATGATTGGGGTGTTTTGCGCTTTGGACGGCATGTTGTTCTATGTCTTCTTTGAAGCCACTTTGATTCCCATGTACTTGATCATCGGTGTTTGGGGTGGTCCGAACAAAATCTACGCAGCGTTCAAGTTTTTCCTCTACACCTTGCTCGGTTCCTTGTTGATGCTGGTGGCCCTCATTTATTTGTACATCGCCTCAGAAGGCAGTTTTGATCTGGCCACTTGGCAACAACTGCCGTTGGCAGCGAAGCCGCAAACCTTGTTGTTCTTCGCGTTTTTTGCGGCCTTCGCGGTGAAGGTGCCGATGTGGCCGGTGCACACTTGGTTGCCCGATGTGCACGTGGAAGCGCCCACCGGTGGCTCGGCCGTCTTGGCCGCCATCATGCTGAAGTTGGGCGCTTATGGTTTCTTGCGTTTCTCCTTGCCGATCACTCCTGACGCGTCACAAGAATGGGCTTGGCTGATGATCGCCTTGTCTTTGATTGCTGTGGTGTATGTCGGCTTGGTGGCTGTGGTGCAGCAAGACATGAAAAAACTCGTGGCGTATTCGTCGGTGGCGCACATGGGCTTCGTCACCTTGGGCTTCTTTGTGTTCAGCAGCTTGGGTGTGAGTGGCGGCATCGTTCAAATGATTGCGCACGGTTTTGTGTCAGCCGCCATGTTCTTGTGCATTGGTGTGTTGTACGACCGCGTCCATTCGCGTGAAATTGCCAGCTATGGCGGCGTGGTCAACACCATGCCCAAGTTCGCCGCGTTTGCTTTGTTCTTCGCCATGGCCAATTGTGGCTTGCCCGGCACCGCTGGGTTTGTCGGCGAATGGATGGTCATTTTGGCCACCGTCAAATTCAATTTCTGGCTGGGTATGTTGGCGGCTTCTGCCCTGATCTTTGGTGCGGCCTACACCCTGTGGATGGTCAAGCGGGTGTATTTGGGCCCCGTGACCAATGACGATGTCCGCGCCCTGAAGGACATCAACGCACGCGAATTTTTGATGCTGAGCTTGTTGGCTTTGGCTGTGCTGTGGATGGGCGTCTATCCCAAGCCTTTCACCGATGTGATGAATGTCTCTGTTGATCAGTTGTTGGCACATGTGGCCATCAGCAAGTTGCCGCAATGATCTGCCCGATGACCTACTTTGGAATTCAAGAATGATGGACAACTACAACTGGGTGACGGCTTATCCCGAAATCGTGTTGCTGGTCATGACCTGTGTCATTGCCCTGGTGGACCTGTGGGTGACCAGTCCGAAGCGCAGCCTGACCTATGGTTTGAGCATGATCACCTTGGGCGTGGTGGCACTGATGCAAGCCTATTTGGCCACCACCGGTGAAACCCATTACGGATTTGGCCACATGGTGGTCTCCGACGCCATGGGCAATTGGCTCAAGTGTTTTGCCACGCTGGCGGTGATGGTCACCTTGGTGTATGGGCGCCCCTATGCCGCCGAACGAAGCATGTTGGATGGTGGTGAATTGTTCACCCTGAGCTTGCTGTCTTTGCTCGGTATGTTTGTCATGATCTCCGGCAACAACTTCTTGGTCATTTACTTGGGTCTGGAGTTGCTCACCTTGTCCAGTTACGCCTTGGTGGCTTTGCGGCGTGACAACGGCAACGCCACCGAAGCGGCCATGAAGTATTTTGTCTTGGGTGCCTTGGCCAGTGGCTTCTTGCTGTATGGCTTGTCCATGCTTTACGGTGCCACCGGAACCTTGGACCTGACCGGTGTGTTTGCTGCCGTGGGCAGTGGCCACATCAAGCACCAAGTGTTGGTTTTGGGCTTGGTCTTCGTGGTGTGTGGTATCGCCTTCAAACTGGGTGCTGCGCCGTTTCACATGTGGGTGCCCGATGTCTATCAAGGTGCGCCTACCGCCGTGACCTTGATGATTGCCGGTGCGCCCAAGCTGGCGGCCTTTGCCATGATGATGCGTTTGTTGGTCGATGGCTTGTTGCCACTGGCCATTGATTGGCAGCAAATGTTGGGCGTCTTGGCCTTGGCCACCTTGTTGGTGGGCAACTTCACGGCCATTGCACAAACCAATTTGAAACGCATGCTGGCTTTTTCCACCATTGCGCAAATGGGTTTTGTCTTCATTGGCATGTTGTCGGGCGTCACCAATGGCAACACCTTGTCAGCGGCCAACGCCTACAGCTCGGCCATGTTCTACATGGTCACCTATGTGCTCACCACCTTGGGCGTGTTCGGCGTCATTTTGTTGTTGGCGCGCGAAGGCTTTGAGAGCGAAGAAATTTCTGATTTGGCTGGCTTGAACCAGCGCAGCCCTTTGTTTGCTGGGGTCATGGCCATCTGCTTGTTCTCCTTGGCGGGTGTGCCGCCCTTGGTCGGTTTCTTCGCCAAGTTGTCAGTGCTGCAAGCCTTGGTGTCTTCAGGACAAACGAGTGCGTTGTTGCTGGCCGTTTTTGCCGTCATGGTGTCCTTGGTGGGCGCGTTTTACTACCTGCGCGTCATCAAGGTCATGTACTTTGACCCGCCCTTGACTGCCAGCACCGTGTCTGCCGACACCCAGGTGCGCGTGGTGCTGGGCATCAACGGCGCATTGGTGTTGGTGCTGGGGTTGTTGCCCGGTGGTCTGATGGGTTTGTGTGCAGACGCTGTGGTCAAGGCTTTGGGGACTTGAAGTCCACGGCTTTCACGCTTGCGGCAGATCTGTCATGATGACGCCATGAAAGTCCTGAATCTCCAATGCCAACACCAGCACAACTTTGAAGGCTGGTTTGCGTCTGAGGACGACTACCAAAGCCAACGCGCCCAAGACCTCGTCTCGTGTCCCTTGTGCGGCAACCACGACATCAGCAAGATGTTAAGCGCACCTCGCCTGAACCTGAGCACCTCTCGCTCAAAACACGTGTCTGAGGCACCCTCTGAAGAACGTGCGTTGGCCACGGTGCCAGCAGCGGCATCTGAAGTCACCATGCCCGCAGACATGCAAGCCGCTTGGATGCACATGGTGCAGCATGTGATGGCCCACACCGAAGACGTGGGCGCACAGTTCGCCGATGAAGCGCGCAAGATGCATTACGGTGAAACCGAAGAGCGCGGCATCCGTGGTCGTGTGAGCGTGGACGAAACCCATGCCTTGTTGGAAGAGGGCATCCATGTGATGCCGCTGCCATTGCCCGAAGCCCTGAAAGGGCCAGTTCACTAGTTTTATTTGTTTTTCAATTTGCCGCGTGGGGCCACAAAGGTGGTGGGTGGCACGGGACGGTCACCCGGCACGATGACCTTGGGTGGCGAGGTGTCCTTCTTGGGTTTTTTGGACATCTTGTTGCTGCGTTGTTCGCCTTTGGCCATGGGGTTCCCCTGTTGAATGTGCAGGGATTATCACCTCAGCCCCGCGCCAAGGTGACGCCACCATCGACCACCAAGGTGTGGCCCACCACATAGTCGCTGGCGTTGCTGCTCAGGTAAATGGCGGCTGCTGCCATGTCTTCGTCTTTGCCAATGCGCCGTGCTGGAATGGTTTGCGCTGTGGCGTCGCCGTGGTCCCGCGCTTCGCGGTTCATGTCGGAGGCGAACGCACCGGGCGCGAT